>CADBTE010000425.1 GCA_902797455.1 uncultured Planctomycetota bacterium
CAGGAAGAAGTAGTTCAGCTGAGCGAAGGTGAAGTTCTTCCCCGCGCGGCGGGCGACCGCGATCGATGCCCCGACCTTACGCTTGAGTTTGTTTTCTCCCCGGCGGGCGAGCGAGCCGACCCGGTCGATCAGCGACATCATCAGCGGGGTCGCCGAACCGAACCAGACCGGGGAACCGAGGATGATACCGTCGGATTCGACAAACTTGGAGTAAATGAGGTCGAAGTTCGGGTCGTCCAAGACACAGCGCTTGGCGCTGAGGCAGGCATAGCAGGCCGCGCAGCTCTTGACCGGATATTGGCCGAGGGAGATAAACTCCGTCTCGATCCCCTGCTTGGCAAGGGCGCCGAGAACATGATGAACCGCAGCATCGGTATTACCGCCGACACGGGGACTTCCGGAAACACCGAGAACTTTCATCGCGATACCTCTGTCGGCCTGCGGCCGTTATGCCTATAAAGAAAGCCCGCTTCCTAACGACACCGCGGCACGCTTTGACAAATCAAAGCTGCGAACCGCGGCGTTGAGGAAGCGAGCGTCTGCTTTTTTACACGCGCTTTTTTCAGCGCGCACGGCGCGCCAAAAGCGTGAAAAAGACGTTGCCCGAATACGGGAACGCGCCGAACTTAGGCCTTTTCTTTTTCCACCAGCTTGAACGGCTTGGCGACCACCTTGCGGGTGACGGCGCCGCTGCGGATGCACTGGGTGCAGACACGGACGGTCTTGGCCGCGCCCCCCTCGGTGGTGATCTTGATGCTCTGGAGATTGGGCTTGAACGCGCGGCGGGAGATGCCGGTGACCTTCGTACCGACGCCCTTCAAGTACTTGGCGCGGCCGCGGGTGGTCACATGGTTACCGAGGATACGGCCTTTTCCGCAGATTTCACAAACGTTCGACATCGCTGAACCTCTTGCGTGCCGGAGACCTTCCGGCGGAAATGATATTTACCCTTGCCGGGGGAACCCCCCTCGGCGAACATTCACAACACCCCTTTCGCGCGGGGCGCGGGGGACCGGCCCTTTGGGGAGAGGCCTTAAACGACCCTTTCCGCAGCCAAAGGGACTGTTTATTATAAAGTGTGGAACCGGCCCTTCAAGGGAGCCCCCCGGGGAAAACCCGGAGGGAGCGGGAAAATCAGCGCCGGAAAGCCCCCATTCATCGAGCGGGGAGGATTACTCCAGCACCTCGGTAAGGCGGTTCTTCGCGTCGACCTTCACCACGCGGCCGCGGCGCCGGGGGAGCTCTTCTTCCTCGTACTCGGCGTAGGTGATGATCACCAGCAGGTCGCCGGGAACCCCGCAGCGCGCGGCCGGACCGTTGAGCATCACCGTCGCGCTGCCGCTCGGGGCCGCGATGGCGTAGGTGATCAAACGCTCGCCGTTGCTCAGATTTAGGACATGAACCTGCTCGCCCGGAAGGATATCGGCCGCCGTCAAAAGATCGGTATCGACGGAGATGCTCCCCTCGTAGCCGAGATTGCAATCGGTCAGCGTCGCCCGATGAATCTTTGACTTAAGCATAATACGGCGCATCGGCACTAATGTTCCTTTCATTGATATCTCCGCCGGCGGCGCCCCCGCAGGCGGGCGGACTAAAGCCGCGCACAGGCGTTCATTATAGTACCGTCCGCCATTGTTTCCAGACAGCCCCACCCCCTTCCCTCCCCCTCGCAGAAAGAAACCTGGGGATGAGGCGGGATAACAATACAGCGGCGAAATGACAAAAGCGGGAAACTTTTTCCCCGCGTCGGCACCGCCCCCTTGACGCCAGGAAGAACCTTGCCATAATAAACGCGTGTCGAGGGCAGTTAGCTCAGTTTGGTTAGAGCACTAGCTCGACAAGCTAGGGGTCGTTGGTTCGAGTCCAATACTGCCCATTCAAAAAAGGGTTTTCGGTCGAAAGGCCGAAAACCCTTTTTTTATTGACCTATCCCGGCATTTCTTGATTGAAGTAATTGGAGTATGAGGCACAACGTGCCGAACGGCTGCCGAAGAAGTTTTCAGGGGCATACCCGCTCCGGCCGTGCCGGACGTGCCGAACGGCTGCCGACTAATTACTCAGGGGAATACCCGCCGCCGGTCGTACCGGCCCGGCTGCTTCGGAACTGGTAGTCTCCCCACAGCGGGACGTTCAGGTCGGTCCAGCATTTGATCGCCTGTTCTTCCTCCGGGGCGAGTGAAACGCCCCGGTGGTTCTCGTCGCGCAGGATTTCCCAAAGACGGCTCTGGAAGGTCCCGAAGGAGTACGGCGCCGCCTTGGTCGTCTTGCCGGCGCCCCAGGTGTAGTCGAAGTAATGAACATCGCCGCTTTGGATCAGCGAACGGTACGACGCGGGGATTCGGTCCGCGTCGAGCCGGCCGGTCA
>CADBTE010000426.1 GCA_902797455.1 uncultured Planctomycetota bacterium
CATATCGCGGACCGACGGGGTGACCACCGCCCCGGTGCCGACCACCAGCCGGCGAATACTCTTGGGGGCGGTTTCCTGTGTCTTTTTGACCAGGGCCAGGGTAATCACCCGATCGGCCAGACGAATCGTGCCGGGCTCTTCGCTCGGCTTATCCGCGGCCGGTTTTTCGGCGGCAGGCGCTTTCTCGGCCGGCGCGGCACACTTTTCGGCGGCGCTGTTCCCCGGCACGGGGAAACGCGCGATCGGCGGCACGTTTGCCGGCGGCGCGCCCCGCAGGTCGTCGAGCACCCGCCGGACGATCTGTTCCAGGTCGATTGTCTTGCCGTTGATCACCACCATTGTCCGCTATTCCTCTACCCGGCTATGATATCGCCGTTTCCGCCGTCCTCGGCCTCTTCCTCCCCGGTCTTCTTGGCCGGGTCGATAATACCGACCACCCCCCAGCGCGCGGGGGTCTTGCGAGTTCCGACGATCTGGCTTCCGGTATAGGATCCGTCGCTGGAAATCAAGACAACATCTCCCACGCCGGCGCCGAGATAATCGAGCACGATCATCGGATCGCCGTACGGCCGGCCGTCCGGCTCCACGGCGACGGCCAGCAGGAGCTTTTTCCCCTCGAGGGACTCATGCTTGAGTATCGACGTCGCTTTTCCGAAGATCTTCGCCTGAAGCATCGCTCGCTTATGACTTATCTTCACCTTCGGCGGGCCCCCGCGCCCGGCGGCGGCACGCCCGCAGTGTCAGGATGTAGTCCAAACCGACCACGCAGAACAAAACGGCGTAGAGGATGACGACCACATCGAGGTGATAAAACAGCTTATGGACGATACCGAAAACGTAGCCGACCAGCAGCAGCGCCAGGAAGATGAAACTTTTTCCTTCGGCTCGTCCGGTACGGAGGGTCTTCAGGATCGAGAACGGCCAGCTGGCGCCGAAGCAAAGGAGCATTCCCACTTCGAACCAGCTGAGGGTTTTCGCCGTCGCCCAGAAGGCCCCCCAGTCAAAGTTAAAGATGGTCACTGTTAAGTGATGGCCACTGTTAAAGATGGTCACTTACCGCCGCCCGGCACGCTACTTGCCGAGGATCCGCAGGCTGTCGACCATCGCGCAGCGGCGCACACGGGTGAAGGTCATCGGGCAGGTGATCCCCTCGCCGGTCGGCCCGGCGATCGAGTAGGAACCGAACCCCTCGCCGCCGCCGCCGTTGCCGGCGGTCGACGGGCCGTTCTTGACGTAGATCGTCGTATTGACGGCGCGCCCCATCTTGGTCATCGTCTCGACGTTGCGCGAGTGGATCATCGCCGTGTGGTGGAAGCCGTGCTCCATCTCGACCGCCCGCTCGATCGCCTGATCGGCGTCTTTGCAGCGCACGAACGGGAGGAACGGCATCATCTGCTCCACCGGGACGAACGGGTTGGAGTAATCGGTCTCGCCGAAGAGCATCACCACGCTGTTGGGGATCTGCTTCCCAATGCCGGCGGCCAGGACCGCCGCGTCTTTGCCGAGGAACTCGCGGCTCGGGGCGTCATGGCGGGCGGCCCCCTCACCGACCTGGACGATACCGCGGCGGGTCATCTCATCGGTTTCGCGGGCGTTGAGGCGCAGGGCGCCGGCGCGCTCCATCGCGGCCATCATCTGGTCGAAGACCGCCTCGACCACAAAGACTTCTTTCTCGGCCAGGCACAGCAGGTTATTGTCGTAGGCGCCCCCTTCGATAATGCAGCGGGCGGCGCGGTCCAGATCGGCGGTCTCGTCGACCACCACCGGCGGGTTCCCCGGGCCGGCGACGATCGCGCGCTTGGACTGCGACATCGCGGCCTTAACCACCCCCTCGCCGCCGGTAACCACGAGGATATTCACCTGCGGATGCTTGAAGATAATGTCGGCCGACTGCAGCGTCGGCTCGACGATGAGGGTCATCAGGTTATCGATCCCATGCTCGGCGTAGATCGCCTGGTTGAACCGCTTCACCCCTTCGGCGGCGATACGTTTGCCCCCCGGGTGCGGGTTGAAGACGACGGTATTGCCGGCGGCGATCATATTGATCGAGTTATTGGCGATCGTCGGAAGCGAGTGGGTCACCGGGGTGATCGCGCCGATGACCCCGAACGGGGCGTGCTCGACGACGGTCAGCCCGTGGTCGCCGCTGAAGACCTCGGTCTGCAGCGCCTCGATCCCCTGGGCGTTGTAGCCGACGTTCAGGAGCTTATCGATCTTGTGCTCCAGACGGCCGATCTTCGTCTCGTTCATCTCCATCGTCCCGAGTTCCACCGACTGCTCGATGCAGATGCGGCGGATGCAGTCGATCATCTTTTTCCGCTCGGCCATCGTCCGGCGCGAGAGTTCCTCGTACGCCTGACGCGCGGCCAAAACCGCGTCGTTCGCGTCGCTGAACAGACCGAAGCGTCCGGTATAAGAAGACGACGCGCCCCCGCCGACGGCGTTGGAGACCGCCGCGCCCCCGAGTTTCGCCAACACCTCGGAGACCACAGAGCGCAACATACTTTCGCTGATTTCCGCCATACTCTTTTGTCCTTTTTCGCTCGCGGCGGCCCAATGCCCGTTACTTCGTATGACGCGCACGCGCGCCGCCGGTGCCTGTATCTTTTTTCTTCCCGCCGCGGGCGGCGGAAAAATATTTTCTTGTGATTATGTTTTGTTCGCTAAAGCGTGATCGCCTGACGGTTCACGTGGACCGAATCGATAATGCCGATCGCCGCCGCGTCGACCGGAAGGGTCTTCGTCTCGGGGGCCATGCGGGCGCTGGACCCCTGAACGATAATGACGTATTCCCCCTCGCCGGCGCCGACGGTATCGACCGCTACCAGCGTCCGGCCGTAGGTCTTCAGGCGCGACGGTTCGTCGGGATCGAGGACATACGGCTCGATGAGCAGGAGTTTTTTTCCTGTCATGACCTGTGTCTTTTGCGTGGAGACGACGGTTCCGATGACCTTCGCGATAAACATGGGGGCTTACGCTTTCTCCTGAAGTTTGGCTTTCGTCTGACGGGCGACGATGATCTCTTCGTTCGTCGGAACCACCCAGACCTGCGTGCGGCTGTCGGCAGCGTGGATCGCCGCCTCTTGAGCGAAGACGTCTTTGTTCTTCGCCTCGTCGAGGACGATCCCCAGCTCGGCAAGGTTGGCCAGGGCCTTGCTTCGGATGTCCGACTGACACTCGCCGATGCCGCCGGTGAAGACGATCACGTCGGCCCCACCCAGCTCGACCAGGAACGCGCCGATATAGCGGCGGATATCGCCGACAAACACGTCGATCGCCAGCCGCGCGCGTTGATTCCCCGCCTCGGCCTGCTCCATGATATCGCGGCAGTCGGCCGACACGCCGCTTAACCCCAGCAGACCGCACTTGCTGGAGAACAGCTCAAGCATTTCGTCGAACGTCTTGCCGAGTTTTTTCATCAGGTGGCTGGTCATAAACGGGTCGAAGTCGCCGATCCGGTTGTTGTTCATCAACCCGGTCTGGGCGCTGGCGCCCATGCTGCTGCCGCGGCTTTGGCCGTCGGCGATCGCGCAGATCGA
>CADBTE010000427.1 GCA_902797455.1 uncultured Planctomycetota bacterium
GACCGAGTCGGGAAGCTCCACCCTCTCGAGCGAGCCGCAGCCATGAAACGCCCCCCAACCGATGGTGGCAACCGAGCCGGGAAGCGCCACGCCGCGAAGCGACTCACAGCCGTGAAACGCCCCTTCCCCGATTTCGGTGACCGTGTTGGGGATCACCACGCTCACCAGCGCCTCACAGTAGCGAAACGCCCCGTCCCCGATTTTGGTGTATCCCTCGGGAATGACCACTTCCCGCTGATTTTGATCCGCGATTTGACTGACCGACAGCAGAATTTTTTCCATCGTTCCCCTCGTCATTAAAGGTTCCGCCGCGTACTGGAAGGGGGTTCCGCGAGGCGCGCGGGAAATCCCTCCCGTTTACTTTTACTATGGTAGGGCAAAAAGACCAATAACTTGACGGTATTTTCCTTTTCCTTCGGTTCTTTTCGGTTCTTCCCGCGTTTTTTCCGATCAAGCGGGATCCGCCCGCCTGTGACAGTATATTTTATCAGCGCAGGGGCCGCCGCGTCTATAGGCGGAAAGATTTAAAGCAACCCAATTTAACCCCTTTTACCCCCTTTCCCCCAGCACCCGGATCAGCCCCTCGGGGTTCTCCAGGTTCTCCCATATCAGCCGAAGGAGGACCGCGCTTTTGTCGCGCAGGCAGTTCGAGATGTCGGACTGCGTCATCCCCAGTTTGGCGGCCAGCTGGCGCTGGGTCGGGCGGCGGGGGATTTCCAGTTCCAGCCCGTCGCGCTCGCGGCGCACGATGGTCTCGGCCAGCGACTTGGCGTAGAGCTTGAGGTACTCGAGGAGCTTGTCGATCTTCACCAGCCGCTCGGCCCGCCGGGGGCGGGGGCGTTTGCCGGGAATCTCCCCCTTAACAGCGGCACCGGCGGGCCGCTCGGCGGCGAATACCTCGGCCGCCGGAAGACCGCTCGGCAGTTCCTCCAGCGAAAGAACGCGGGCAAACCCGAACAGCTCACGGGCAAACTCCGCGCGCCGCCGGGTACTGACGATAAACCAAGTCCGGCCCGAACGGGCGAACTGCCGCCGAATCAAAATCTGGGCGGCGGCCGGCTCGATTCTTCGCAGATAGACCAGCGGGATATTCCCCCGCCGGCCCAGCGGCCAGGCGGTATCGGCGATCGGTTCCCCCCCGCCGCGCGCCCCCAGCAGCGCCGCCAGGCCGCGGGCGACGGCGCTAAAGTCGACCCGGCACAGGGAAAGCCCCCGCGCGGCGACCGGCGCGATCCCGCACCGCGGGCAGACCCGCATCGGGCCGGACGGGGTGTATATCACCGGGACGACCGGGGCGCTTGGGCAGTCACAGACGGTGTGGGACAGCGGCGGCAGCGGCCGCAGGCAGCCGCGCCACGCCGGGGGAACCGAGTCCGGGCGGACAAGCCCCGAACTCTCCTCGATCCCCGCCAGCAGTGTCAGAAGCGGCCCAATCGCCGGGGCTTGCGGTGTCGTTTCGCTTTTGGCCGCCGCCGTCCCAGATGTTGTCCCCGCTGTGTTCCGGTCGGTCATCATAGATCCCTTTCTCTAAAAAATACTCTTCCACGATCCGGCGCTCGTCCGCCTCCAGCCCCAGGAGGGAGGGCCGGCGGTCGGGGGTAAGCGTCAGCTGTTCGCGGCGGCGCACCGAGCCGTCGGGGGCTAAAAACATCAGCCGCAGCTCCACCCGGGTAATCGCCGCGGCGCGGCGCAGCGAATAGGCCGACCGGCGCAGTTCCGCCAGGGCGGCGCGGTAGTCGGCCGGCGGCCAGCTGGTCAGTTCCAGGCGGACCGCCCCGGGGAAATCCAGCCGAACGGCGCGCGCCTCGACCCGCAGCGGCGCGGCGGTCTGGAGGAAAAAATCGTCGTCGAGCAGCCGCCCCAGGCGGCATCGCGCCGGGTTGTCCCGCGGCTGGGCGTGATAGAGGACCTCGAAGAAGATCCGCCGCAGGCACTGCTCCTCCCGCGCCCCGCCGGGGGCGTCGAGATAGCCGCGCTTTCGGCGCGGGTCGATCGCGAAGATCAGCTGAAACGTCCCGCGGGCCAGCCGGCGGCGCAGCCGCTTTTGCCGATCGTGCGCCAGGTACTCGGCGGCGTAGTCGTCGGGCCGGGCGCAGATATAGATCAGATCGCGCGCCCGGGCCAGCGCGGCGGTGCAGACCCGCCCGCGCCCCTGCTGGCGCAGGTAAAAATCGCTGAGCCGCTGTTCCAGCGCCGAAAGCGCCGCTTCCGACAGGTCGGGCTCGCCGGCGGGCAGCGCCAGATCGGCCCGGCTCCACGGCCGGGTGAAGAGGGCCAGATAAACCGCCGCCGACTCGAAGATCTCGGGGAAGTACAGCCGCGCGGCGAACGCCTTATCGCGGAACGACCGGCGGGAGCGGGCGATGATCTCCCACGACAGTTCCCGCTCGGGCGTCAGCGCCCCGGGCGGCAGCTCCAAGCGCGCCGCGCGCAGGGCGTCGAACCCCTCGCGGCAGGCGAAATCGTGGATCTGCCGAAAACCCCCCTCGGCCCGGGCGCGAAGCGGCTCATCAAGCCGCTCCCAGACCTCGGCGGCGCGGCCGGAAAAATCACTTTTTCGGCCGCAAAGGCGGCGCAGTAATTCGAGAATATGCTTTTCTTTGGCTAAACGCGTAAATTCGGACAGTATAAACGTACCGCTGGACATAGTATTCTCCTTTGCCGCGAGGCGCGGCGCCCGATATGCCCTTGATTACACAAAGGCAGCCGTTCGGCACGCTGTGCCTCAGAAACGTGAACCGCCCGCCGCGCTTGCGCGGCGGAAAAAA
>CADBTE010000428.1 GCA_902797455.1 uncultured Planctomycetota bacterium
CTCGATACGGAAGGTTACCTCGTTCTCTACGAACGGTACAAAAAGGAAGACGGCACATTGGGCCTGAAGTCCCCCCGCCGGGCGTTCGCCAACGAGGACGGAACCTTGCTGAGAATGACCAACGGCAAGGCGGGCGGAAGCGGACGAAGGAAAATCGCCGCCGGCGACTACGACGGGGACGGAAAATTTGATCTGCTTGTCAATGGGTTCAACGCCGATTTCCTCCGCCAAACGGAAGAGGCCGACGGCACCTGGCGCTTTAAGAATCTGGGCCGTGTCGGGGACACGCGGCTTCAGGGTCACTCCTCGCACCCGACCCTGTGCGACTTCAACGCCGATGGGATTTTCGACCTGCTCATCGGCGCGGAAGACGGCCACTGCTACTACCTGAGAAACCCCCGAGCGAAAGAAGAATAGCGCGGCCGAAGAGGCAAAAAAAGCCGGCCGCGTCTGTTTTCCCGGTCATATCAACGCGGAAAGCAGGCGCGGCGCTTTTTTCCTCCGTACCAGACAATCGCCCGGTCCCATGCCTATTTGGCGCGGACTTGACCGATAACGCGGGCCTCTTCCCCAAGCTCGTTTAAGAAAGCGGCCACGTCGCCGGCGGCGTCTTCGCGGACAGCCAGAACCAGGCCGATCCCCATATTGAAGACCCGGCGCATCTCATCGTCGTCGATATTGCCAAGCCTCTGGACCCAGTTAAAAAGCGGGGTCGGGGCGATCGCGTCGGCGTCGAACGACGCGGCGCAATTGTCGGGGAGAACACGCAAGAGATTTTCGACCAGTCCGCCGCCTGTGATATGGGCAATCGCCCGAACCACGCTATTGGCGCCGAAGCGCTCCAGGAGCTTGAGGACCGGTTTGACGTAGATCTTGGTCGGCTCCAGCAGGAGCTCGCCGACCGTCTTTCCTGCCAGCTCGGGGACGACATCGTCAACCCCGAGGGCGGCCATCTCGAACACCGCCTTGCGGATCAAGCTGTAACCGTTGGAGTGGAAACCGCTGGAGGCAATACCGATCAGCCGGTCGCCGGGCCGCACGGCCTTGCCGTCGATGACGTCTTCGCGTTCCACCGCGCCGACACAAAAACCGGCCAAGTCGTACTCCCCGGGCGCGTAGAGATCGGCCAAGATCGCCGTCTCTCCGCCGATCAAAGCGCAGCCGGCCTGGGCACAGCCGTCGGCGATTCCGGAAACGATCTGCTCTAGCAGCGCGGGGTCGTCTTTAGGCATCGCCGCGTAGTCGAGAAAGAAAATCGGCGTGGCGCCGCAGCAGATCGCGTCGTTGACGCTCATCGCCACCAAGTCGATTCCCACCGTCGAGTGACGGCCGGTCATAAAGGCGAGCTTCAGCTTGGTTCCGACCCCGTCGGTGCAGCTGACCAGGACCGGATCTTTGTACGCCTTCGCCGCGCCGTTGAGACGGAACAGACCCGCGAAACCGCCGTCGAGCCGAAGGACGTTGGGAGTGAACGTCTTTTTGACAATCCCCGGAAGCCGAGCCATCGACTCGGCGTAGATATCGAGATCAACTCCACTGCTTTTATAAGTTGCTTTTTCCACGAAAAACCCTTGCTTGTTCGGCTATGAAAACGGCTGGAATTACGGGCTGAATGACAAAAATCCGCCCGGCTCTTATTTTACCTTCGACGAAGGTTCATTCAAGCCAATGTGACCTCCATCATCTTCGCCTCCCCGAAGGCGCTTGATTGTCCTGCCGCCGGAGGGGGATTGAAAATATTCCCGCCAGCGCAAAAAGACCTCGCGGTTGTTCCAGCGCAGGAGATAAAGAAAATAGGCGTAGACAGCGGCCAGACACAGGGCCATCAAGGCCAGCACCACGATTTTCACCACCACGAACAGCGCGCAGCTCTCGGTCTCGAAGGGGACCAGCGACAGGGGAAAAAGAACTCCGAAGATCGAGTAGACGACGAAGACCAATAGTCCCCGTTTCATCCCGCGAGGGTTTTTATTCGCCTCCAGACGAGCGGTCAAAAGGCGGAGCTTGAACTCCGCAGCGCGGATATCCTCTTCCAGCGCCGCCGCGGCCTTGGCATCGGCCCGGGAAAGCGCCTCTTTTTGGAGGCGTTTTTGCTGGAGTTCCTCCCCCATCACCGAAATCCGGGCGGTGAGCTCGTGACGTTCGGAACTCATCGCGATGAACTTTCGGACCATAAAACCGCCAATAATGGCGATGATCGTTGCCGAACAGCCGGCGACCGATGTTAAAAGGGGAGTTAATTGATACGTCATCAAGACCGCCTCCGGGAACACAAACTCACCAGTCCGGCCAGATAGCCCGCTTTGAAACCGGCGTCGATATTCACCACGGCGACGTTCGAGGCACAGCTGTTGAGCATACCCAGCAGGGGGGTAACCCCTCCGAACGCGGTCCCGTAGCCGACACTGGTAGGGACGGCGAAGACCGGCACCGAAACATAGCCCCCAACCACGCTTGGAAGCGCCCCTTCCATCCCCGCGGCCACGACCACCGCGTCGGCGTCGACAAAGTCGGGCAGGCGCTCTATCAGCCGGTGGGGCCCCGCCACTCCGACATCTTGAACCACGGTCACGTTGGATCCGGTCCAAAGCGCTGTCTCGGCGGCCTCGGCCGCCACCGGATAGTCACTCGTCCCGGCCGAAATCACCGCGACCAGCCCGGCCTCAGCACTCGGCGGAGGCGAAATGCGGAAAGTTCTCGCATCAGGGTGATAAACCCCTTGAGGGAACTCTCCTTTCAGGACATCCCCCTTGGCGGCGTCGATCCGCGTGGCCAGGACGTACTGATCGGCCTCAAGAAGTCGACGGACGATCTCCAGAATCGACTCAATCTGTTTTCCTTCCCCGTAGATCACCTCGGGAAAGCCGCAGCGCCGCCGGCGATCGAGATCGATATCGGCCCCGGCGCCCCTCGGCATATGTTCATCGTTCATCGCAAGCCCCTCTCATCCATCGTAAGTCGTCCGAATCCTGTCTGAAAAGACAGAAACTTCCCACCCTTGGCCATTATACTCCTTTTTTTGGACAAGGACCTTCTTCGACGAAAGACCGGGGTCTGTTTTACGGCTGGAATTGACTTTTTCGCCCGATTAGGGGAAAATTCACCGGCAGCGGCACAAAAGCCCTCCATCCTATCGTCTTGACCGGAAAGGAAGAAATACCTATGGCAACTGTTTACGAACAGCGGCGCGCCCGGCTCGCCCAAATACTCAAAAAGCGGGACATCGATATGTTCTTCGTCTGCGATCCGGTCAATGTCGGTTACCTCTGTGGTTTCACGGGGGGGGACAGTTTCCTAATGGTTGGCCGTGACGCCGCAGCGATGCTCCTGACCGACGGACGCTTTGAGACCTTCCTGAAAGAGGAGATTCCGGATCTTGCGATCTATGTCCGAAAGACATCAGAACCGTTTTCGCGTGCTCTGGCCAAAGCGTCGAAGGAGTTCTTCCCCAGCAAAGAATCGGGATCTTACGCCGTCGAAAGCGGCACGATCTCGCTGAGAATGTTTGAACTCGTCGAAAGTGTCCTGGATCGAACCGCGGTCCCTGTCTGCGGCGCGATCGAGGCGCTGAGAATGAAAAAGGATCGTACCGAAATCACCGCGATCCGGCGCTCCGCCCGAGCCGCGATCGAGGGGTTCGGCGCGATTAAGGCCGGCCTTCAAAAGGAGTGGTCCGAAATTGACCTGCGCAACGAGCTCGATTATCAGATGCGCCGCGCCGGCGCCGACGACGTGAGTTTCCCCACGATCGTTGCCGTCGGAAGCCGAGCCGCCCTCCCCCACGCCGAACCGACCTGTAAACTCATCGGTGAAGGAGAATCGGTCCTGATCGACTGGGGCGCCAAATACCGGGGATACGCCAGCGACCTGACGAGGGTACTGATGACCCGGAAAAAAATCTCCAAAAAGCTCACCGACATCTACCAGACTGTCTTAAAAGCGCAGCAAAAGGCGATCCAAACCATTCGACCCGGCATCACCGCCGGCGAGGTTGACCGCGCGGCCCGTCAGGTGATTGAGGAGGCCGGCTACGGCCGCTGTTTCAATCATGGACTGGGACACGGCCTGGGGCTGGCGATTCACGACGCCGGGGCGTTCTCGGTCGGAAACGATCTTCAGCTGCGACCGGGAATGGTCATGACCGTCGAACCGGGGATCTACCTCCCCGGCCGGCTCGGTGTTCGAATCGAGGACGATGTCCTGATCACCCCCGGCGGCGCCGAAGTCCTGACACGGTCACTGGGAAGTTCGCTGGAAGAGATGTTTGTCCCCCTGCCGTAAAAGCGCGCTTCCTTCAGACAAAATAAGAATATAATGGCCGAGATGGACCCTTCAGCGTTGGAAACCATCCCCGAGATCATCGAACTCGACGCCCGTCGACACCTCATGCGGATCCCTCCGGAGCAGGATGTCCCGATCACCGACCGTGTCCGCCGGCTGATCGATACCGAGGCGTTTCAGAGGCTGACGGGGATCTCGCAGCTGGGGTTTGTCTCGCTGGTCTACCCCGGATCACGACATACCCGCTTTGAGCACTCCCTGGGGGTCTATCGCCTGTCGCTGCTTTTTCTCAAACGACTGTGTCATGACAAGCGTTTCCTGGCGACGGTTCGGCGTCATGAGGCCGAGCTGCTGATCGTCGCGGCACTGCTGCACGATATCGGCCACTGGCCATTCTGTCACCTGATCGAAGACCTCGCGCTTCCCGGAATCCCCCATCACGAAACCTTCGCCGCCGGTTTCCTCGAAGAGCTGCGGCCGCTTTTGCTCCGTGACTGGGGGGTGACACCAGAAGATATTCTTACCCTCCTGGAGCATAGTGAAATCGTCCCGCGAAGCGGCGAGGACCGGGAGGAATACCAGCGCCGATGCCGATCCTTCCATATCCTCATGTCGATCCTCTCCGGTCCGATCGATATCGACAAGATGGACTACCTCCAGCGCGATTCCTGCGCGGCGGGCGTCCCTTACGGACGTCACTTCGACCAGGAACGGCTCATCGGCTCCTTATGTCTCAATGAGGAAGGTTCGGGACTGGCGATCACCGAAAAAGGGAAGACCGCCGCCGAGCTGATGGTCTTCGCCCGCTACGTGATGTTCAGCGAGGTCTACTGGCACCACACCGTCCGAGCCGCCACGGCGATGTTTCAGAGGATGTTCGAAATGGCCTTCCGCGGCGACGAGTTCCCGACCCTGGTCGATTGGGCACTGAAAGAGCCCCTCCCCCGGTGGTTAGAGCGTCTGCGCCGCCGGCTCCAGCAGTGCCCCAACC
>CADBTE010000429.1 GCA_902797455.1 uncultured Planctomycetota bacterium
AGTTGACCGAGCCGCCGAAGACGGCGTGGCAGGTGGTGTTGCAGGTCGCCTCGATTTCTTTGTGAGCCGCCTGGAAGGCGTCGAACGTCCCGGAGCCGTCTTTCAAATCAACCGCGGCGCGGTTGGCCGCCATCGCGGCGTCGTAGAGACGGCCGCAGAACTCCTGCCACTGGGCGTCCTCGTTCGGGGCGAGCGTATCGCCGACATTCGGGCGGCACCCCTGGGCGATGACCGCCAGTGTCGCGGTCGAGCCGATCACCTTATCGAGATTCCCCGAGCGGGTCATGGTCTTTTCGTTCTTTCCCAGCCGCTTGATCTCGGTGGTGATGTTCGGCAGGCCCTTTTTCATGACCGGGCCGAGGTCGGCGACTTTGGTCCAGGCCAGATCGCCGCCGCCGGAGCCGGTGAACGAGGCCTTCAGGTCGGCGGCGGCTGTTTTCGCGTCGGCGAGGGACTGAACTTTCGAGGCGCTTTCGGCGGCGGCGATAATCGCCGAAGCGGACGTTTTATAGGAGGAGTCTTCCGGGGAAAGACCGACGGCCAGCGCCAGAAGGGCGATGATGTTGGTGTCCCTATAAAAAGAACCGACCCCGTCCTCGAAGTTCGGATTTACCGAGAGGTCTTCGAGATCGCGGTCGATCTTTTTGAGGTAGAGGTCCAGCTGAGCGGAAAGAATCTCGGCCGGGGGGAGCGCGACGGAAGCGTCCGCGGCGTACTTAGGCGCGGCGGGAGCCGTTAAAAAAAAAAGGCGGCGGAGACTTTGTTGGTGTCGTCCTCTTGAATGTCGATCGTCACCGGTTCGGTCGGGGCGTCGCCGGTCGTCATCTCGACAGAGAACCCGACGTCGCCGGTCGTCCCCTGGATCGTCACGGGGGCGTCGCCGGTGGTTCCCTGGATCATAATCGGGGCGTCGCCGGTGGTCATCGCGCCGGAAGCGTCATCGGCGGCGGGGGCGCTGAACGCCTCTTCCAGGTTGATGATCTCTTCGGCCTGTTCGGCATTCTGCTCGGCCACCGGGGTCGTTTCGTCGTCGACCGTGGTGGTGACCGGCTTTTGCTGGCAGCCGACCACCAGGCAGAGGGTCAGCAGCGAACAGAGCGAAGCTAACTGAGCGAACGATTTCATGGGGAAACTCCTTTTATTCGCGTGGGGAGATCTGTTTTTACCTGTGTTTTTTGCCGCGGGGGCAAAATCTATCTATTTTATTATACCCAAAAAACGCCGAGGGGAGAATTCCCCTTTCGAGGGGATTTTTTACTCGCCGGAGGTGTCCGGGCCGCCGGCGATAAGAGCGGTTAAACCGCGCAGGTTTTTGAAATAATCCCCCTCCAGCGGCGAGTGAACCCGAACGGGGACGCCGGTCTGTTCGGCGACCGAGCGGATCTGCGTCTGAGAGAATTCGGGCTGGGCGATGATGACCCGCACATCCCGTTCCTTTACCCGGCGGATCCAATCGGCCATCTCGCGCGGGGAGGGATCGTGCCCATGGCATTCGAAGGCGATCTGCTCCAAGCCGAACTGGCGGCAGAAATAGCCGTAGGCGGGGTGAAAGACGTAAAGCTCGCGCGTTGGCGAGGCCTCGACCGCGGCGGTGATCTCCTCTTCCAGGGCGGTGAGACGCTCGGTCAGATCGGCGGCGCGGCGGGAGATCTCCTCGGCCGCCTCGGGCGCGAGTTTCGTGAGGGCCTCGGCCATCGGGGCGAGCGCTTTTTTCATAATCGCCGGGCTCATCCAGATGTGAGGGTCAGAGTTTTCGGCCTTTTCCGGACGAAGGTCGACGACCTCGATACGCCCGGTCGAGCGGCCGGCGCTGGAACGCAAACGTTCAAGCAGCGCTTCCTCCAGCGGAAAACCGATTTGGAAAAGAACGCGGCTGGCCGCGGCCCTCGCCAGCTGGGGGACCGTCGGGGCGAAGGTCTCGGGCTCCTGGCCGGCGGGGACAAGCGTTTCGACCTGGACGGCGCCGCCGGCCAATTCACGAAGGAAAAACGAGACCGGCTCGACCGGGGCCAAGACCCGCGCTTCGCCGGACGGCTCGATCTTCGCGCAGCCGGCCGCTAAAAAGGAAGGAACCAGAGAAATCAGGAAGGATCGTCGTGTGATCGGCATAAAGGGGGGGGCGGCAGTAAGGGGAATCACTTCTCGGGAGCGGCGTCGGTGTCGTCGTCGAGGTCCCAGTCGTCATCGCCGGTCTCGTCGTCAGTGGTTTTGTCG
>CADBTE010000430.1 GCA_902797455.1 uncultured Planctomycetota bacterium
AATTCCGCGAAAGGGGAAGCGCCCCGCGTGGTTCGTGTCTTCTCCGACTTCTTTATGAAGAATCGCGCCGAGCGGTTAAAAGTGGTGATCGATCAGCTCGCCGCGGGGACGACCTACCGCGTTTCCGTCACGGGGATGAACGCCTTTAAGAAGGATACCCTCGCGCTGACCACCGAGTTTTCCACCAACGAGGGTTAAGCCCCATCGTCCGTATCAGCCAAAGTTCCTCACTATGAGTGTTACCAGACGTGACTTTTTCCGATCAGCCCTGACCGCGGTCTGTCTGCCGGCGGGGCTGGTCGAGCGAACAAAGGCTGACGCACAGCGCCGGGCGGTGCTTCGTTTCGCCGCGATGAGCGATGTTCACTTGGATAAGAGGCACGTACCAGAATCGCTCGAATGGATCCATCTGACCAAGGCGGTCCGCGCGATGAACAGCTATTTGGCTCAGCGGGAATACCTTCTTTCGACACACTGGATGACGACGGCGTGATCTTTTCCACGCTGACGATAGAAGGGATCACTCCTCAGGGAGAAGAACAAAAAACGCTCCGAGTGATCCTCTGCTGATCCGATTACTGTCTCAAGGGCCACACCGCGTATCTGGCCGTACCCATCGTCAACCTTGCCGCCCGCCGCAGTGACTTACCGTGTCACTGTTCGTGGGACAAACGCCTTTAGAAAAGAACCCCCCACCGTGCTGGCAGCCGAATTTACTGCCGCCGAAAGGATAAGAGATTTCAGCCATTCAACTTAAGAGGGTACAAATAGCTATGAGTGTTACAAGACGCGACTTTCTTAAATCGGCCCTGACCGCGATCTGTCTGCCGGCGGGGCTGGTCGATCGGACAAAAGCTGACAGCGGACATCATGTGGTTCTTCGCTTCGCCGCGATGAGCGACGTTCATTTTGATAAGAGCAATCCGCCGGACGCCCCGCAGAAAATCCATCTGGCTAAATCGATCCAAATGATGAACAGCTATTCGGCCCGGCAGGAGTACCCCGCTTTCGACGCCCTGGTGGTGGCTGGTGACCTTTCCAACCATGGGGTGGCCGAGGAGCTGTATCCCTTCCGCGAGATTCTCGACCGAGAGATGAAACCGGAAACGACCCGGGTTCTGTGCATGGGGAATCACGAGTACTACGGGGGGAATCTTGAGTTCTTCGAGGAGACGTTCGGCATCAAGGCGAACGATCACTATGTGATCAACGGATATCACTTTATCATGATCGCCCCGGAGAAGGGGACCTGCGACGAAGGCGATTATCTCTACATCCGCGACTGGTTCGCCGAGGAACTCAAAAAGGCGCACGAGGCCGCGCCCGACCGTCCGATCTTTGTGGTCCAGCATTACAACGTCGCTGACACCATCTACGGAAGCGATGTCCCGGAGGAATTCCACTCGGGGGTGAAAGATCTCCTCGGCGTGATCGACCGATATCCGCAGGTGATTCATATCTCGGGGCACTCCCACGCGCCAACGTTCCATCCCCGCTCGATGTGGCAGGGGACATTCAACGCCATCGGAACCGGCTCGATGTGTTATCTGTGGAATTACTTTGAGGGGGCGGGGCGGATCGACTATCTGAAAGGGGGAGACTACGGTCAGGAAGGGGGAACGTTCCTGATCTTCGAGGTCTACGACGATCAGTCGGTCCTCATCAAGCTCTACGACACGATTTCCGATTCATTCCTCGATCGGGAATACCTCCTGATCAACCCGAGCGATCCGGAAACCTATATTTACACCGACAAGCGGTTCGACACGGCCGGGACACCTTCCTGGCCGGAGAACGCCCGGCTGGAGGTAACGGCACGAAGTGCCGACAGCGCGGTGCTCGATGTTCCCGCCGCCCGGGACGAATACTTCGTGACCTACTACACGCTGACGATCGAGAAAACCGCCTCGGGCGAAGGGGACCAGCCGCGTGTGTTTCGTTTCTGGTCCGATTACTTTAAGAAGAACCCTTCCGCGCGCTTTACGGTTCCGATCGGCGAGCTCGCCGCCGGGACCGCCTATCGCGTGAAGGTCGTCGGAACAAACGCCTTTAAGAAAGAAACCCCCACCGCGCTGACGGCCGAGTTCACCACCGCCGAAGCATAAAAGCCACTTGCGGCACAGCCCAGCCATAAAAAAACAGCGGCCTTAACAAGCCGCTGTTTTTTTATCACCCCTTAGGGAAGCGGGGTCACTGTACCTTCTGGTACTCGATAACAATAGCACTGCCCCGCCGGGAGAGGGTAATGGGAAGACTCTTCAGCTCCCCGCCGCTGACGGTCTTTTCCTCTCCCGGTTCATAATCATCCTTCACACGAATACGGTAATGGGCGTTCGTGTCGATCGCGTTGAGCACCAGCTCAATTCCTGTGTAGGGGGACTCCCGCTGACGGAAGAGGTAGATCACTCCCGCGCCGAGATCGGGACGGTCGAGCTGCCAGGCGACGATCGATGTCTTCCCCAGGACCGGCTTGGTGAGGGGATAGAAGTCGCCGTACCAGAACTTCTGATAGACCTTCGCTTCGCGGATCGACTTCTTCGCCGTCTCGGGATCATAATCATCGTCGAGGAAGTTGTACTGCAGGATCGCCCCCGGGTTGGCGGCGCTTCGGAAAGTGTAGGCAGAGGAGTCCCAGGCGACCGAGCCGAAGAGCGGAATAAAACGAGCCAGCGACAGAAGCTGAACCTGATCCCACTCCGGGTGCCCTGGCCAGCAGCAGGTATCGCTGCGCCACAGCGGGATGGAGCGGGAGATCGTCTCCAGATCGATTCGGCGGCCGCCCGAGGCGCAGTTGTCGATCCAAAGCCCGGGAATCGTTCGCCGGAAAGTATCCCACATCCGATAGTGCGCCTCGATATAGCGGATCTCGGTAATCCCGTTTCGGTTCGGCCCGAGGGTCTTGTCCCGCTCGATCCAGAAGGGGAGGGGATCGATATTGAAGTCGTTGCGGTAAATATTGACACCGAATTGCTTGATTCGAGTCAGGAGCAGGTCGGTCAGGTACTGTTCGGCGTCGGGATCGGCCAGGTTATAGAGCCGGCTGCCATTGGGGTCGCCCAAGGTGAACTCGGGATGTTCCTTGGCGATATCGCTTCCCGGGGCGACCCGTTCCGGTTCAAACCACAGGAGGAACTTCAGTCCAAGATTGTGGACGCTCTGGCCCAACGCCTCCAGTCCTTGGGGGAAATTTTCGGTATCGGATCGCCAGCTTCCGACCCCGTTGGGGAATCCGACGGGGAACCAAGCGGCGTCGAACCAGTAGCTGGTGCAGCCGGCCTCGGCCAGGCGCCTGGCGAACTCGACCTGAGAATCGAACTTCTCCCAGCCGGGACGTTTGCGGTAGTAACGGTCGAAACATTGTCCGAAGAACTCCTGCTGCTGCGGAAGAGTTGTCTTTGCCTGACCGGCCGGTTCCCAGCGCGGGGCATATTCGTGCATCAGCAGCCGGCGGAATTTGACGAACGAGAGGATGTTCTCGCCGTACCACGGCATCACCAAAACGCGGGGGGTACGAATGGCCTCGTTCGGATAGAGGATCGTGGCCAAGGTCTGCTGCCCCGCCGCCGCGCGGGTTTCATGCTGCGCGCTCCTGCAGAAACTCGCCTCCCACTGGCCCGACCAGCCGAGGGTGACGAAGACCCCCTCGGTGAGGTCGTGATCCCCGACGCTGCTGCGGGTGATGTTCCAAAACGGCATCGCCAGGTTCGACGAGCGCCCCCCCTCGGGGGCGAACGTCTTCTCCTCACCGACGCCGAGCTGGTACGACTCGGGGAACCAGCTTGATTCATCGCAGTGGTCGCCCCGCAGCGTCTCGATATCGATCGGCGTTTGGTAGAGCCCCAGTGCCATATCGATTCTCAGCGGGTGAACGTCGGTCAGCAGGGGGGTATTCTCTGTTCCCTCGTTGCGGAAGCGCAGCAGCCACTCCAGCGCGGCAAAGCGCTCGAACCGGCGCACCTCGGCGTCGACGACCAGTCCGGTCTTTGGGTCGCGCCAAGAGTAGACCGTTCTGAGCGGATCGATCACCGAGGAGGAGAATTCCCAGTTCGGGAGAAGGTCGTCGGACGAGCGGCCATCGTAGGTAAAGCTGAACGGATAGCGGCCGGCTTTCAGCAGCGGGGTGTGTCCCTGCCAGAGGGGGATCTGACCGCCGCCGGAGGTATAGCAGACCGGTTCGCACCAGTCGGCATGATCGCAGGAACAACCGTCGCCGTCTTCGGTTTTAAGCACAATGTCGCTGGCCGGCGGATCGATATCGACACGGATCTGCCGAGGGCCGTCGCTGCCGCGCAAAATCGGCGAGCGGAACAGCTCTGTCCCGTCGGCCTCGACGACGAAAACGACCGAACCGGCATTGCCGGAGTTATTAAAGTTGATATCGACTCCGATCACCGCCTCGAACGCCTCGACCGGCTCGGGGGTATGGAACCGAACCGCGCTGTTGGCGTGGGTTCCGATGCCATGCTCAAACGGTTTTCCTCCCGGGTTTAGGGGGGTCCCCATACAGGATTCGTTGAAGCGCAGAAGGTTGTGGTCCTGATAGAGCAGCTCGGCCTGAACCCGCGGCCGGTAAGCGAAGACACGGCACTTATCCGGCTGTCCCGCAAAGGCCGCCTCTTCCCAAGCCCGAACAAAACCGATTTCATCGGCCGTCGGCATGTCGGTGTTCATGGGGCAGGAGGGCCCCCACTGACGGAAGTCGGTCGCGTCGGGAGCGAATGGGTCGGCGGCTTCCGCGGTGGTCTCCAGGAAAAAGCCAAAGAACCCGATAAACAGGAGCAGGTATTGAATCAATGTCATGGGGAACTTTCTGCAGGTGGTGGGGTTTTTTACAGAACCGTACCCTCTTATGATAACAAGACGCCGGGCAAATTACGAGCTTTAGCCGGTTTTTTTCCTGTCTTTCGGCGGGAACAGCCATATCCCTCCCCTGACCAGACCGCGGGGCGGCCGAGGCCGTTTTCCATCTCAAACGAGGCGCCCCCTCCGCCGGCCATGCCGAAGGATCTTTCGTATATAAAGGGTGCTCTTCTCAATCTTTCCGTTCTCGAAGCGGTTCTTCGGGCTTTTCGCGGATATAAAAACCGATCAACGGCGATTTTTCACGAGAATTGTATTCTTCCTTTGCCTTTGAGTCCCCTCAAACCATTAAAAAGACGGCTGCTCTTTATCAAAGACAAATCGATACTCCCCGTACCCGCGCTCTTCCAGTTCCTCATAGGGGATAAACCGAAGCGCGGCGGAGTTGATGCAGTAGCGCCGACCGCCGGACTGCTTCGGGCCGTCGTCAAACAAATGTCCCAGATGGGAACCCGCCCGGCTGCTGCGAACCTCTGTTCGAATCATTCCGTGAGAGGTGTCTTTGCTCTGCGCGACGGCATCCTCGGTGATTGGTCTGGTGAACGCCGGCCAGCCGCAGCCGGAGTTGAACTTATCCATAGACGTGAAGAGCGGCTCCCCGCTGACGACATCGACATAGAGTCCCCGTTCAAAGAAGTCGTCGTATTCCCCGGTGAACGCGTATTCCGTGGCGGCGCGCTGTGTGACCTCGTAGGCAAGATCGCCGATCCGTGCCCGCAGTTCCTCTTGGGATTCTTTCGCGCTGTTTTGCCGCAGGTTTAACAAGGCCCTTGGGATATGGCAGTAACCGCCCGGATTCTTGTCCAGGTATTTCTGATGATATTCTTCGGCAGGGAAGAAATTCTTAAGCGGAAGCAGCTCAACCACAAGTTTGGCTGCGGCTTTCTTTTCCTCCGCCCGATAAACCGCTTCGATCTCCGGGAGTTGGTCCTCCGCCGTATAATAGATCCCGGTCCGGTACTGAATACCTCGGTCGTTCCCCTGTTTGTTGACGCAGCGCGGATCGATCACCATAAAATAGCGGTTCAGCAAATCTGTCAGCGAGATGGTGTCCGGATCATAGTCGATCCGAACCGTCTCGGCGTGTCCGCTGCCGCCGCAAACATCCCGATAACTCGCAGCCCCGTCCGGTCCGTTGGCATAGCCGACCTGCGTCCGAGTCACGCCGTCAAACTGATCAAAGAACTTCTGCATACCCCAGAAGCATCCGCCCGCGAGGTAGATTGTTTTCTTTTTCTCGGGTATCTCCACAGCGGTTTCTCCTGTCACAATA
Organism: uncultured Planctomycetota bacterium; assembly: GCA_902797455.1. Lineage (GTDB taxonomy): Bacteria > Planctomycetota > Planctomycetia > Pirellulales > Thermoguttaceae > RUG695. The sequence goes on from CADBTE010000430.1 coordinate 6,134, forward strand.
TCACCGGTCCAGGTATTGATCCCACCGAACTGGCGGATGTTGGTGTACCCCATATCCGCCAGTTTCCGCGCGGCCCGTTCGCTGTGATGATTGTTCCGGCCGTAAATCAGGATGACCTGATCCAAATCCGGAAGCTCTTTCGGCCGCTGAGTTTTAATATCTTCATAAGGAATCGACACCGCTGCGGGGATATGGCCGGCGTTATACTCGTCCCGACGGCGGACGTCCGCGACCACATGGCCGTCATCCCGGGTCATCATTTGTTTGGCGGTCTCCTGATCGATCTGACGACAGGCCGGAGTTCCCCGGGACGAATCGGAAGAATGATCCGAGCATCCGGCCGGCGGAAGTACCGCCAACAAAAACAAAAGTGACAGCTTCACGTTACAAAGGTTTCTTTTTCCCATCGCCTTTTTCCGTTTGACAATCACGTTTTGTGAATTACCCAGGGAGCGGATCTTCTCGCGCGCGTAAAAAAGGCGCTGCGCGCGTAAGCGCACAGCGCCGCTTCCCCTTCGTCCGGGCCAATACCCTCATCCTACCGGCTCAGCACCACGATCGCCGTATCGGCCTCGACATTGGCTTCTTCCTCGCTGACCACTCGCTCCTTGAAGGTATCGAGCGCGATGAACTGAAGGATCTTGTACCCCTTGGCTTCGCATAGCTCCCGGAAATCGGCGATTGTTAAGAACCGAACATCGTCTGTATTGTACCAGTGGGTCTCGTCCCGTGAATCGGTCTGGGGAGCCGTGCCGTACATCTCCAATTGAGTACGGTAACGGTGGTAACCGAAGTTCGGAAAACTGACGATGGCGCGGCGGCCGACCCGGAGCATCTCCTCGAGCAGATAGTCCACGTTGCGGATGGTCTGAAGCGTCTTCGAGAGAACGACATAGTCGAACTGCTGGTCAGAAAACCCCCGAAGCCCTTTGTCGAGGTTGGCATGGATGATGTCAAGCCCGTGTTCGACGCAGGAAAGGACGTACTCTTCCTTCAGATCGACACCGATCAAACGCCGCTGCGCCCCTCTTTGACGCAGATGGAGAAGAAGATCTCCCGTACCGCAGCCGAGGTCCAGAACGCTTTTGTCCTCGCCAATGAGTTCCAGAATACGGTCGTAGTCGATTCGGTTCGTCGTCACTGAGGTTTCGATTTTCGACGTATCGACCGGCACGACCGCACGGGCGCCGGCGATGCCGATTGACTCGGCTACGCTGCGCAAAAACGCCCCGACCAGCGCGCCATAGTGCCCCTTGATCGGCTCCTCGAGAAGGAACGAGTCGTGACCGCCGTCACAAGCGATATTGCAGTAGGTGACCCGTTTGTCGCCACGCAGGGCGGCCCCGACCAGCTCACGCGACTGTGACTCATCGAAGAGCCAATCGGAGGTGAAACTCACGATCAGCCAGCGGCAGGTCGATTCGGCGATCGCCTGACCGAGGAGCTGAACCCGATCGAATTCCTTCGTCTTCCGATTGGCCTCCGGATCGACCCCAAGCTCGAAATAATCGATCGCGTTGGTGATCGTCACGTAGCAGTTGGCGTCGAACCTGTCGGCGAACTTTTCCCCCTGATACGCCAGGTAGGAACTGACCGCGAATTTGGTCTCGAAGAGCGATAGGACATCACGGCCTCGGTTGCGTTCGGGGTCGAATTTGCGCTTCATCGAGTCGCGCGACAGATAGGTAATGTGCGCCAGCATGCGGGCGAGCTTCAAGCCCGTTTCCGGTCCCGTCTCACGGTCGTAATAGTCCCCGTCGGCGAAGTCGGGGTCACTCTGGATCGCGTTGCGGCCGACGACGTCAAACGCCATCGCCTGGCTCGACATACACGGTCCGGTAGCGATAGCCAAAGTACTGGCGGTCGAGTCGGGATAGCGAACCGCCCAATCCAGCGCGTTGAAACCGCCCAGGGAACCTCCGACCAGCGCCAAAAGCCGTTTGATGCCGAGTTTTTCGGTGACCAGGCGATACTGCAGCGCCGTCATATCTTGGACGGTCACTTCCGGAAAAGAGGAACCGTAGCGTTTGCCGGTGTCGGGATTGACGCTGCTCGGCCCTGTTGTTCCGCTGCAGCCGCCAAGGATATTTGAGCAGATGACGAAATATTTATCGGTATCGATCGGCTTGCCGGGACCGACCATTTCTTCCCACCAGCCGGGGTCGTCTTTTTCGTTGTGACGGGTGACGTGCGAGTTTCCCGAGAGGGCGTGACAGATACAGACCGCGTTCGACCGATCGGCGTTAAGCGTACCGAACGTCTCGTAGCAGACCCTCACCTCACGGAGCTCTTCACCGCTGTCCAGGACGAAAGGTTCCGGAAGGTCCCAGTATCGGGCGTGCTTCAGCGGAACGGCCGATCGACAGGAATCGGTCGAGTGAAGAAAGTCATCACTGCCCTCGCCGCGCTTTGATACGCCGCAAGGATGGTTGCTGGGGTTCGTCTTCTTAGTCAAAACTCCTCGTCGAAAAAACGTGCCTGTGTTGTGTGAAACACCGTTGAATGAATCGAAAAACCGCTTTTGTCAATCGATCATAAAACTTTTCAGGACATCGGGGGGAACCGGTCCGTAGGTGAACGGTTCCATCGATGCCGACGCGCGCCCCTGGCTGTTGCCTCGAACCGACGAGACATAGCCGAACAGGTTCGCCAGCGGGGCCTGCGCCTCGATGATGGTCAGCCGGCCCCGGTTGTGCGTGGCGGTCACCAGGCCGCGGCGCTGATTGAGGTCGCCGACGATATCGCCGACGTACTCGTCGGGGGTCGAGATCTCCAGTTTCATGATCGGCTCCAGCAGGACGATTCCGGCCTGCTCGAGCGCCTTGCGGAAGGCGTCGGAGATGGCGATTCGCAGCGCGATATCGGTCGTTTCGGTCTCACTGAACTCCCCGCCGAGGAAGGTGATTTTGATCCCGATCAGAGGATAGCCGAGAACACCCCCCGACTGACCCTCCTCGCGGAGCGACTCGAGGACCACGCTCATGAGTTCCGGTTTGGGAAGAGTCCCGGTGAACTCGGAACCGATCTCCACCGCCTGAGAGCCGATATCCAGCGGTTCCAGACGAAGCCGAACCTTGGCGCTGTGCCGCGCTCCGGCGATCGTCCGTTGGCACTGGCCTTCGGCCTCGACGCTGTTTTGAACCGACTCGCGGTAACTGACCCGCGGATTGTGGACTCGGACGTTGAGCCGGTGCTCGCGAAGAAGCCGGTGCTTGATGACCTCCAGGTGAAGCTCACCCATCCCGCTGATGAGTGTCTGGCCGGTCTCTTCGTTGATCGTCGCCTGGAAGGTGGGATCTTGGCGGCGCATCATCTCCAGGACGGCGGCGAGTTTTTTGTGTTCATCGGCGCTGTCCGGTTCGATGGCCATGGATACAACCGTCTCGGGGAAGGCGATCGATTCGAGGATAATCGGCTGCTTGACGTCACACAGCGTATCGCCGGTGACGGAGAAACGCAGGCCGATCACGCCGCAGATGTCTCCGGACGTGACCTTGTCGACCAGCTCGCGGTGGTCCGCCTGAATGCGCCAGATTTGGGGGATGTTCTCCTTTTTGTTCTCACGGGGGTTCAGCACCCGAGAGTTGGAAGTGAGTGTCCCCGAGTAGATTCTCAGGTAGTTTAAATCGCCGTGCTTATCGGCCACCACCTTGAACAGCAGCGCGCAGAACGGCTCTTTGTCGCCGGGACGACGAATCGTCCGCGGGTCGTCGGGCCGGGTCGGGTCGATCCCTTCCACCGGCGGGACATCCAGCGGTGAGGGGAGGTAATGACAGACCGCGTCAATCACCGGCTGAACGCCGATACCGTCGAGTGCCGAACCGCACAGGACCGGGACCACCATCGCCGAGAGGGTCGCCTCGCGCAGGACGCCGCGGATCATTTCTTCCGAGATGGTCTCCTCGGCCAAAAGCAGTTCAGTGAGGTCATCGCTGTACATCGACAGCTCATCGAGGAGCTTCTCGCGATAGAAGGACGCCTCTTTAAGCATCGATTCTTCGATCTCGGAGGCGGTGACCTGCTGACCGCGGTTCTCACGGGTATGTGTGTCGGTCGAGAAAGTCAGCTGCTTCATCGAGATGAGGTCAATCGTCCCGCGGAACGCCTCGGGGAGGTGCGGGGGACCGGCGCCGACAGGGATCGAGACAACGATCGGTACCGCGCCCAGACGGTCGCGAATCTCGTCGACGGTGCCGTAGAAATCGGCCCCTTCGCGGTCCATCTTGTTGATGAACGCGATTCTCGGAACGTGATAGCGGTCGGCCTGGCGCCAGACCGTCTCACTCTGCGCTTCAACCCCTTCGCGGGCGCTGAAGACGACCACCCCGCCGTCGAGCACACGAAGAGCGCGCTCGACCTCGGCGGTGAAATCGACGTGACCCGGGGTGTCGATCAGGTTGATGGTGTATCCCTTCCAGCCGAAGGTAACGCACGCCGAATTGATCGTGATACCCCGCTCGCGCTCTTCGGGGTCGAAGTCGGTCACCGTGGTGCCGCTGTCGACCATCCCCACCTTATGAACGAACTGCGAGTAGTAGAGCATTCGTTCGGTAACGGTGGTCTTCCCAGCGTCAATATGCGCGATGACGCCGATATTGCGCAATTTTTTTATATCGCTGTCGTTCGTCATGGCTTTGTGCTCTGTTCTCGTAAAGGTGGCGGGGGAAGCGGCAAATGAATGACCATTATTTCAAGAAAAGACCGTGTCGGTCACTTGGGCGACGAACACGGTCTATAACAAGCGCGCGCCGGAAAAATCCCGGCGCGCCGTCAAACATGAGATCAGTTGGCGAAGTGGGCGAACGCCTTGTTCGCTTCGGCCATCTTGTGGACGTTCTCACGCTTGGTGAAGGCTGTTCCCTGCTTGTTGTAAGCGTCGAACAGCTCGGCGGCGAGTTTCTGCGCGGTCGGCTGCCCTTTCTTGTCACGGACAGCGGCCAGAATCCAGCGGATGCACAGCGCCTGGGCGCGATTGGCCTTCACCGGCATCGGGACCTGATAACTGGCGCCCCCGACGCGCTTGGAGCGGACTTCGACCTGCGGTTTGACGTTGTCCAGCGCCTGGAGGAAAGCCTCGAGCGGCTCGACGTCGGCGATCTTCTCTTTGAGAATGTCGAGAGCGTCATAGAAGATCTTCTCGGCCGCGGTCTTTTTGCCGTCCAGCATCAGGTAGTTAATGAACTTGCTGGCGATCAGGTTCCCGTAACGGGGGTCGCCTTTGAGCTGCTTTTTACTTGCGGTGATCTTTCCCATCTTTTATTCTTTCTGAATCGAAGTTCTTGATTGACTTCCGGTTAATACTCCGACGGGAGGCTGCCATAAAAGCCGCTTTCTCAACCGGAAAAAAGTACTCCTCGCGCTTGAAACAAGCCGGCGGGAAGATACTCTTACTTCTTCTTTCCCTTAGCGGGGGCGGCGGAGGTCTTTTTGGCGCCGTAACGGCTGCGGGCCTGGCGGCGGCCCTCGACGGCGGTGGCGTCAAGCGTGCCGCGGATGACCTGATACCGGACGCCCGGCAGGTCGCGGACACGGCCGCCGCGGATCAGCACGATCGAGTGCTCCTGAAGTTTGTGTCCCTCGCCGGGGATGTAAACCGTGACCTCTTTGTTGTTGGAAAGACGCACACGGGTGATGCGCCGCATAGCGGAATTCGGCTTTTTCGGCGCCATAGTACGGACCAGAAGGCAAACGCCGCGCTTCTGCGAGCAGTTCTCCAAAACCGGAGACATGCTCATAGAATGCTGCTGTTTGCGATTCTTCCGAACGAGCTGGTTGATTGTTGGCATGAATCCTCTCGACATTCTCTTGTTGTTAAACACATCCGCGGATGCCCCCGACCGCATAACGGGGAGCAAAAACAAACCGGCGGATATATATTCCCTCGATTGCGGAAACCTAGGGGAAAGTAAAGCTTATCCCTTTACACAAGAGCGTCAAGGGGGCTTTAGTACTCTTTTGCCCCCAAAAGAGGAAGCGCGAAAGGAATTGAAAAACCTCCTGCGGGTGCCTACAATGGGAGGAAATTACCTCTTATTGTCCAACATAGACCCTTTGCTTTCTGTAAGGAGAAAAAAGTGAGGAGAACGATCGTACTGCTGGCGCTGTTCGCGGCGGCCGCTGTCGGCGCGCTTGGTTTTGGGCGCGCGTTTTGTGAAGAGGGCCGCCTCGCCGTCGACTTTGGCCAGACCCTTGGGCCGATCAAAGCGGTCAATGGAACCAATATCGGCTATCCGACCGGCTACGAGATGCTCTCCCATCCGGAAGGGGCGTTCGCCGACGCCCGTTTCGCGGCGGTCCGTCTGCACGACTGCCCCTGGTACAACGGCGGGCTGCGCGTGGTCGATGTCCAGCATGTCTTCGGAAATTTCAACTGCGACCCGGCCGACCCGAAGAA
>CADBTE010000431.1 GCA_902797455.1 uncultured Planctomycetota bacterium
CAGCGCGCAATCATTCAAAGGTGAAATCAACATGAAACGACGAACCATTATTCTTCCTCTGGCCTTTGTTTTCTCGGTCATGATGACATCGCTGTTCGCCGCCGAGCGAACGGTGGTCGAGCCGGTGGACGACGGCCGCGGCCTGATCAATCCGAATATGGGCTGGACGATGCACTTTTATTCCAATGTGCCGACGAACTATGGCTCCCGGCTGGAACCGTCCGACTCGCTTGATTGGTTTGAGGGGTGTTCGGTCATCTTTATGAGGATCCCGTGGGCATTTCTGGAACCGGAAGAGGGGGTCTATAACTGGGCACTGCTCGATACCCCGGCTCAGCGATGGATTGCCAAGGGAAAGCAGGTCGGTTTCCGGTTTACTACCTCGGAAAACTGGGTTCGATACGCCACGCCGAAATGGGTCTTTGACGCCGGAGCGAAATCGACACCCTACAATAGTCACACAGGCCCCTGCGCGGACGGGACATACCTCGATCCGGTTTTCGATGACCCTATTTATCTCGAGAAATTGGATCATTTTCTCGCCGCGGCGGGGGCAAGATACAACGGTCGTCCCGAGGTCGCCTTCATCGATATCGGAACCTTCGGCCTTTGGGGGGAAGGGCATACGCTGATGTCGAGCCAGCTTTCCGACGCGGAAAACGCCCGAATGGCGCGGATTCATATCGATCTGCATAAAAAGCACTTCCCTGACACCCAGCTGTTTGTCATCGACGATGTCATCGGTCACAATGTGCCGGGGGATGATTTTCCGCTGATGAACGAGGCGGTTTCCGAAGGGATCGGTCTACGGGACGACAGTATTTTCACGATGGCGCCCCCGATCGCCTGGTATCACGGGGAACTGGCGCAGAAATTCTGGCCGACCGTTCCGACCTCGATCGAACATGAGCATTATCAGGCGATTCGGGAGGATCGGTGGAACGATGAGAAGCTTCTGGAATCTGTCGAGGTCTACCACGCCAGTTACATGTCGATCCATGGCTGGCCGCAGGACGAATGGAATGATCACGCCGACGCGGTTCGGCGGATCAATCAGCGTCTCGGCTATCGGCTGCAGCTTCGCAAAATTGATTTTCCCCAGACGGTGAAAATCGGTGAATTTTTTGACGTATCGACAACCTGGGCCAACGCCGGCGTGGCCCCCTGCTACGGCGGCGGCTTTTTCGCGCTGACGATCAAAGACGCCGAAGGGGGCATCGTCGCGGTCCTTTCGGACGAAACGCTCGATGTCAAATCGCTCCCGGTCGGCCCGGCGGACGCGATTCCGACGGTGGATCATCAGTCCCGCTTCCGGGCCGGTTTTGTCGCTCCGACGACCAAGCCGGGAAAATACGACCTGTATTTCTCCATCGGTCAGCGTGACGGAACCCCCGTGTACGAACTCCCCTACGGTGAAAGCGACGGGCAAAGGCGGTACAAGATCGGCCAGATCGAATTGGTGAAATAATGGTTCGTCCCGCCGGGGGCGGTCCATGCGCTGTCGTTATCAAATAACCCGGAATCGTTCGAAAGCCAAATCAACATGAAACGACGAACCATTGTTTTTCCGCTGGTCTTTGTTCTGTCCGCCGCGGTGATGTCGCTGTTCGGTGCCGATCGAACGGTGGTCGAGCCGGTGGACGACGGCCGGGCGCTCATCAATCCGAATATGGGTTGGACCATGCACTTCTATTCCAATGAGACGGCTCATTACGGCTGCCGGCTGGAACCGTCCGATTCGCTCGATTGGTTTGAGGGGTGTTCGGTCGTCTACCTGCGGGTTCCGTGGGCGTATCTGGAACCGGAAGAGGGCGTCTATAACTGGGCGCTTCTGGATACCCCGGCTCAGCGATGGATCGCCAAGGGAAAGCAGGTCGGTTTCCGATTCACCACCTCGGAAAGCTGGATTGATTACGCCACGCCGAAATGGGTTTTTGACGCCGGAGCGAAATCGGTCCCCTTTACCTTTCCCCGCGGCTATCCGGACGGTCCCCGCGTGGAAGGGAATCTGTATGACCCGGTGTTCGACGACCCGATTTTTCTCGAAAAACTCGATCATTTTCTCGCCGCGGCGGGGGCACGGTACAACGGCCGGCCCGAAGTGGCCTTCATCGATATCGGAACCTTTGGACTTTGGGGGGAAGGGCATACGCTGATGTCGAGTAAACTTTCCGACGCGGAAAACGCCCGAATGGCGCGGATTCACATCGATCTGCATAAAAAGCACTTTCACGATACCCAGCTGTTTGTGATCGACGATGTTATCGGCCATGATGTTCCGGGGGACGATTTTTCCCTGATGAACGAGGCGGTTTCCGAAGGGATCGGTCTGAGGGATGACAGTATTTTCTGCATGGAG
>CADBTE010000432.1 GCA_902797455.1 uncultured Planctomycetota bacterium
ACCGGTGAACCGGATCAGCGCGACAACGCCCTGGCGGGACGGCCGCTTCCGATGCCGGCGATACAGTAACCCCTCGATGGAAGCCCCCCAAACGTCCGGGAGGACGCGTCAGATAAAAAAACACCCCGCTGCCGGGGTGTTTTTTTGTCGGGTCACAGGTTGGGAAATCAGCTCAGATTCAGCTGCTGGCAAATCGCCGAGGCGATCTGTTCGGGGTTAGTCCCCTTGCGGAGCCGGACAAAGTCTTTTCCCGAGGAACGAATGATCTGGGTAAATTCTTCGGAATGCTTATGGCTGCACCACGGAATGTAGATGAGGAAGAGCTTGACCTCGGGGTCGTTCAAAACCGAAGTGAAGCGGCCGAGCGAATCGCCGTGGTCGTGCGCTTCCCAAATCAGTTCGGCTTCGAACCGATCCTCGATTCGGCTGCGGAGGTGATCCACCGGCGTTCCGCCGATCCAAACGATCTTGGAGCCGCCGATGTAGCTGCGAACCAGCTTGACCGCGGGCGAGGGTTCTTGGAGCTTTTTGGGTTCGGGAAGATAAGATTCCGCCATCTCCTCGTCAAAAATGTCGATCTGCTGGACGACATTGAGGAAAGTGCCGGTGGTGTCGGCGTCCTCGGGGATATTCGGGAGGATATCGGAGAGAATCTCGCGCAGTTTCGGGTTCGAGGTGGGAAGACGGTATTCGTCGCACATCTGCGTGACCAGCTCGATGGTCTTCTTCCAGTGATCCTCTTCTAAGCCGGGGTTGGGGGACTCGGCGATCTTTTTGGCATGGTAGGCGAGAGACTTGAACAATTCCTCAATGCTCTTTTTGGTCGTACTGAACAACTGAAGCATCTCTTGGTATTCGGCGACTTTCTCGAGGATTCTCTCGGATTCGCTGGTCTCCAGACGCTCATCCATTTTTAAGTGGCGCAGAAACGTCTGGGCTTCGATCGCGTAGTTCTTCACCAGTTCGTACGCGCTGCACTGAACGTAGTCGATCGACAGATCCAGACCGCGATTAAAAAGTTGGGTCTTGACGATGCAGATCGCGTCGGCCATCAGCTGAGCGGCACGCTCGGGCAAGGGACGGGAGGCCTTGGCTTGCAGGATGTCGTTCATCAGTCGGGCCGTCCGGCTGAGCAGGTCGTAGGCCAAAGCCATATCGCGCCATTGAGCGTCGTTGAATCTGAAATCCTGACGGAACATCCAGATGAAGACATTGTGGAGTTTACCCCGCTGTTTCAGTTCCTCGTCTTTGGGACGGATGTGTTCTCGGTAGTCGGCCCCGGTTCTCTCCAGCTCGAGGCGATCGCACTGCCAGCGACAGGCATCGGCAAGAATATCGGCCCGCACAGCGATGTCCGCGAAACTCACCTCCTGCGACCGATAGTTGGTCGGGGGATCCGCTTGTTTCGCGGGCGGTTCGCTTCGGGCCGAACCGAAGTTGATCAGCCCAATCGCCTCGGTGGCCGGGACCGGCTGAACAACGGGGGCATCGCGGTGATAGAGCATCGGGATGGTAGTTCCGCTGTGGTTTTCGTCGACCCAGCGCAGATCGTCGGGGAGATTCTTCCGGAGAATCTCGCGGCGGTCACGGAACAAATCGGCCTGTTCGGGGAACTTCGGCCTTAATTCGTCGATGGCGCGCAGAACGGGGAACGAGAGGTTGTGGTTCTTCACGATCTCGGTCAGTTCCTCGGCCCACCCCTCGGTGGTGATCAGTCGGGCCAAGCGGGCCGCTTCGGTTCGGCGGGCTTCCTCGGCGCGCAGGCGTTGTTCTTCGGCCTCGTCCATAACGGGAGCGCCGCCGGTTTCCTCATCGCTTAAGGAATCGAGCGTACCAACGGTCAGGTCCAGAACATAGTCGGCCTTTTGATGAATGTCCGCCGGTTCCGCGGCAATGATGGTTCGCAAGACCCGATTTTCCAGCGCCGTGAGCAGCTGGCCGGAGAGGCGGCTTCCGGCGCCGAGGATAAGCTCGTCGGGAGGATTGTTCCCCAGCGCCGAAAGGAGGGCGCAAACGGCTAAATCGGAGGCCTCGTTTTCGGATGGTATCACCTCGAAGCCCGCCTCAAAGAGTTCTTTAGCGAAGGAAAATTTATCTGTTTGAAGCAGCGCCCGGCATCGATGAAGAACCGCTCCCTGGCCGCTGCAGTGGTCACAAACCCGACCGGCGATATCTTGGACCGAGAAAGGTACCTGCTCAAGAAATTCACCTGTCAGAATAACTTCGGCGCGCCGTTTTTTCTTTTCCTGCGTCATCACTACACCATTTCTTTCGTTATTAAAGTTTTAGTTAAACGGATGAGGAGATCATGCAAACCTCCCCCGGCTTGAATTTTATCAAACGGGGAGGAAAAGTACAGAGACATCGGCCGTCTCGGGCTTTCCCCGCCGTCTTGACCTCACCCTTAGCTGCGGCAACAATAACTCTCGGAAGGGGAGCTCTTTGCTGCCGCGCTCCCGCCGTTACCCCAATACCACTGCCGTTCGGAGGGCTGTCCTATGTCGTTTCCCATTCGTTTCCTCTTCGTTTTGATGTTGTTTTCCCTTCCGGTGGCTGCCGGGGCTGAGGAAGTTCCCGTGGGGGATCTGTCGCTGATTCCCCCGAAGATCGTCTCTCCCGTCCCGGCACGGTATCAGAACCACGCCCCGCGCCCCTACGAGGGGGTCCCGTCGATTGCCGTTTCCCCTTCCGGGCGGCTTTGGGTCTCGATCATGACCGGCGGCAAGGACGAGGATATCAACAACTACGTTGATTTGCTCACCAGCGGCGATGCCGGGGAAACCTGGTCGCAGCCGCTCTTCGCGCTCGATACCGACGGGCCGGTTCGAACGATCGACCCCGGTCTGTGGGTCGACCCGCAGGGGCGTCTGTGGTGGTTCTTTGCCCAAATCTACGACTTCTGGGATGGCCGAGGGGGGCTGTGGGCGATGGTCTGCGACCAGCCCGACCGCGCCGATTCCCCCTGGCACGCCCCCCGGCGGCTGTGCGACGGTTTGATGAAGAACGAACCGCTGGTGACATCCCAGGGGGATTGGCTGATGTTCGTCGAGCATTGGGATTGGATCCGCAAAGACGATAACCCGCCGGAGTGGTTCCATCGCCCGGATCCCCCGCTGGGGCCGAGCGTCTACCGATCGACCGACCGGGGGGAGACCTGGAACTACCTGGCGAGCATTCCCACCCCGAAGGAGGAGCTGTCGTTCTCGGAGATGATGGCGATCGAGAAAAACGACCATACTTTGCGTCTTTTAATGCGCGTCAACAGCGGCCTGGTCGAATCTGAGTCGCTCGATGGAGGGAAGTCTTGGAGCCCGGTTCATCCCGGCCCCTTGAAGAACCCCTCCTCGCGCTTTTACTTTGCCCGTCTGAAATCGGGGAATGTCCTCTTGATCAAAAACGGTCCTCTTGATGTC
>CADBTE010000433.1 GCA_902797455.1 uncultured Planctomycetota bacterium
GAACGGCCGCGGTTGATGGCGATGGGCACACCGGCCGCCGCGCCTCGCGGCTTAGAGGGTGTCCACCAAGCTGTGGAGGATCATCTGAATCAGGCCTCCGTGCGGGCGCGGCTCCGGAGGAGGAGCCGGACGATAGGCCGGGGGAGGGGCCGGATGATGGTGATGGTGATGGTGCGCCGGGGGGGCCTGCCCGCGCATAATCGGGGCCGGAGGCGGCGCCGGATGATGGTGACGGCTCGCGGGCGGTGCCTGTGCGCGCAGAATCAGAACCGTCTCGGGGGCAGGTTGATGCGGCCGGGCCTCCGGGGCGCGCCTCGCCGGTATCGCGGCGCCGGCGTGGTGCGGGGCCGCCGGCTGCCGGAAGGCGGCCCCGCCGCGGCCGCCGGGGCCTTGAGCAAAGGCGGGGATTCCTCCGAAGAGCATCAGGGTGAAGGCGGCGAGAATCAAAGCGGTGATATTGATGTTCTTCTTCATGGTCGAGTCTCCTTTTTTCTGGTTTGTGGTTTTGGTCGGAGCTTCGTTCCTGTCGCGCCGGGGAATCGCTTTCCCCCGGGCACTAATTACAACGCTTGTTTCTTTGATTTGTCTCTCGGAAAAATCCGAAATTTTGGATTTTTCTTCAGGTTGTAAAATGGAGAACACGCGCAAGAGCGGGAAGGGAAAAGAGAGGATGAAACAGCCGATGGGCCAGACCGAGAGCGTTTTCCGAAGAGAGGGTACTTTTGCCGTTTTTAGGCAATAAAAAAGGCGTGAAGCACCGCTGCTTGCGGTGCCTCACGCCATGGAGCAAATGGGAATCGAACCCACGACCTCCACATTGCGAACGTGGCGCTCTCCCAACTGAGCTATTGCCCCCTAAGTAGGCGTCATTGTATCGGGTACGCTGCTTCTGTCAAGGGCCCTTAAGGTGCCGGGATGCCCTGTTTGGGCTCTTTCTGGGCGGGGGTGGTTTTGTTACAATGCTCTTGTGTTTTCGCTCCCGCAGCCGAGGGAGATTTCAACGCTGTTCCTGCCGAAAGTCGAGTGATGCCGTATACCTGTCAAAACGCGATCGAACTGTGGCGCCGGGGAGTTCGGGCGGTCGAACCGAGGGAGGCCGTCGGGCGATGTCTTTGCTGCCGCGTTTCCCGCGGCCGGTCGTTCGAGGTGCTCTTTCGTCAAAACGACGGCCAAACGGCGGCCGAGATTCTTCCCCCCGGGGCCAAGGTGATTGTCGTCGGTTTCGGAAAGGCCTCCGGCGCGATGGCCGACGCCTGCGAGGAGATCTTCGCCCCGCTAATACCTTCGGGACGTCTGTCCGGCTGGGTCAATGTTCCCGCCGATCAGGTCACCGACGGCCGGGTGATCCGCCGCCACGCCGGCCGTCCCGCCGGGGTCAACGAGCCGAGGCCCGAGGGGGTGGAGGGGACCCGGAAGATCGTTGAGCTGATCGGTCAGGCCGCGCCGGACGATCTGGTAATCGCCCTGGTTTCCGGCGGCGGTTCGGCGCTTTTGCCCCTTCCGATTCCGGAGATTACCCTGGAACAAAAAACGGCGGTCACCCGTTTTCTCTCCGGTGCCGGGGCGAACATTATCGAGCTGAACACCGTTCGGGGGACCCTCTCTGAAGTCAAGTCCGGCGGGCTCCTGCGCCTGGCCGAGAGGAAACGGCTCTATTCGCTGATCCTCAGCGACGTTCTCGGCAGCCCGCTGTCGATCATCGCCGGCGGCGCGACCGTTCCCGCCGAGGGGACGCCGGCGGAAAACGCCCGCCGGGCCCTGGCGATCCTCGAGCGCTTCGGCGCGCAGCGCCGCGCTGAACTTGTCCCCATATGTGATCTGCTTCGGCGCCGAAGTGCCGTCGGCGGCGCCCCCGCCGCCGCGGCATCGGGAAAGAGTGCCCCCCCGATCATTCTGGCCGACAACCCCCTGGCGGCGGCCGCCGCCGGCGCCGCGGCGAGGCAGCTGGGGCTGTCGGTCCTGACCGAGTCGGCCGACTCCCCGGAGGGGACCGCCGAGTCGGTCGGTCTGGATCTGCTGAGGCGGTTTCGCCGTCAGGTGCGCGAATGCGGGGGGCCCCGCGCCCTGATTTCCGGCGGTGAGCCGGTGGTGGAGCTTGTCCCCAAACAGCGGCGCGGCCGCGGCGGCCGCAATACCCAGCTGGTTTTAGCGGCGCTGATCGAGGTGCTGCGCCGCCCGGCCCCGGAGGACCGGCACCTGGTCTTCCTTTCGGGGGGGACCGACGGCGAGGACGGCCCGACCGACGCGGCGGGGGCGTACTTCGACCCCGAGATCGTCGAGCGCGTCAGGCAAATGACCGACGCCGGAGAGATTTCCCCCGAGGACTATCTGGCCCGCAACGACGCCTACACCTTCTTCGAGCGCTGCGGCGGACTTTTAAAAACGGGTCCGACCGGGACGAACGTCTGCGACCTGAGGATTCTTTTATCCGAGTGACACGGCGGCGAAAAGGGTGTTTTTCCCTCTTTCCTCCCCCTAGACAGTTTCAGGGGGAGGTATATACTTCAGCCAACCTTGATGGAGGAGTTACGCCTCTGTAGCTCAGTTGGTAGAGCAACGGACTCTTAATCCGTGGGTCCTCGGTTCGAGTCCGAGCGGAGGTACTAAAAAGGCGCCGTGTTCACGGCGCCTTTCTTTTTTCCTTGACGGTTTTGCCCCTCGTCTTTGAACGTGTCTTAGCGTATGAACTTCGGGATCGTTCACACCGCCGCAGATGCCCGGCGCCTATAGACGCCGATACCCCGCCTCCTCTATAATGGACGGCGGCGCGGGGCGAAAAAACGCGCCGGCCGCCAAGACCGACGAGCAGCGGCGTCAGATTCGGGACAATGCCGCACAGGCCCATCGGTGCAAGGGGTACTTCTTCGGCGACTATTATCCGCTGACCAACCGCCCGAAAGACCGGGAGGGTTGGATGGCGTATCACCTTTATCCTCCGCGGGAAAACGAGGGGATGCTTCCGGCCCCGCGGCGGGAGAAAAGCCCGGTACGGGCGATGACCTTCGACCTGGCGGCGATCGATCCCGGCGCGGACAGAATCTTTACCGATGACGATTCCGTGGAAAATTGGACCGTCTCCGGAAAATCGCTTCGCACCGACCGCTTCCGCGTCGAGATTCCGAACCCCCGTGGTTCCCGGCCGCTTTTCTATAAGCAGGCCGAATGAAAAGAGGCGTCCGCGCGCGAAAAAGCGCGGAGGCAAAGAGATAAAATGTCATCGGCTCTTCAGCCGAGAACAGCTTGATTTGGCATATTGGGAGGCATTGATGAAGAAAACGTTTTTGGCCATCTTTGTTCTTTCGGCCGTTCTCTCGGCGGCGCCCCTGTGGGGGCTCACCCCCAA
>CADBTE010000434.1 GCA_902797455.1 uncultured Planctomycetota bacterium
CGTTCGTTCCGATACCGGGCAAACTCCTGATTCTCGCGCTGATCCTCGATCAAGCCGCTCAGCCGGCCCGCGCCGGGAATCATCCACTCGGAGGCGGCGGCGCCGGCCGCGTTATCCTCGGCGTTTCCCCAAAAGGCGATCTCCGAGAACTGAATGATGTAGTAATCCGCCCGCCCGGTATCGTGCGCCTCGTGAAAACGAAGGCCGACGTACCGCGCCTTCGCCGGCTCGAAATATCGGGAACGTTCATCTCCGTTCCAGAAGTGATCGAACTCGGCGTTTTGCTCGAGGATTTTTATCCCCTCGAGATGATCGAGCGAATCCGGGAACGAAAACGACTCCGGGGACTGTCCCGGTTCCAGCGCGAAAATATCGAACCGCTTCGGAAGGTAGAGGTTCTCGATCGGCGCTTTAACCCACAGACCGCAAAGGTCATACTCCCGCCCCAGATCGAAGAGAACATAACCGGTTACCGGCGCGTCTCCCTTGGGCGGTTTTGTCGACTCGTTCGTCCCGTTCGGCGAGGAGTCGCGCATACAGGTGTACGTCTCCGGGTTCGAGTCGATCGCCAGCGCCAGCGGGTGTGATTCGGACTCTTCGGAACAGGCGGCGACCGCCGCCGGGGCGATTCGGCTCACCTCGACCGCCCGCGACACCGAAACCGCGCCGCACAACAGTACGAAGAACGCCGAAGCGACCCGGCAAAAGGTCCTTCCGAACAGTGCCCATCGAGAAATTCCCATCGATATTTGCCCTTTTTGTCTCGTTATCCCCCCCCGGGGAAGTGTATCGTGGACGCAACAAAGCGAACGACGCTATATTTTACAGGAAAACACCCGAAAAAACAATCGACCGTCCCTTCCCGCCGATCCAAACAGGAGTATCCGTTTTTCGCGCGGTGCGTATATCTTTTTCGGATCGGAACCTATATAATTCTTATGCTTTAAGGAGCGATCCTATGAAAAACGCCGTTGCTGCCCAGGAAGAATCAATGAGAAACACCCGCCGTCAATTTTTGAAAACCGCCGCCGGAACGCTCGGCGCGGGTCTGTCGTACCGTTTTGTGATGGCCGAGGGGGCCGCCTACCCGTCGCTTCCCGACGCCTCGCCGGAAAAACTCCCCCGCTGGCGGGGGTTTAACCTGCTCAACTACTTTATGGAGCATAATCAGTATCCGTTCGAAGAGCGGGTCTTTCGGGGAATCGCCGATTTCGGTTTCAATTTTGTCCGGATTCCGCTCGACTACCGATGCTGGATTACCGACGGCGACTGGAATCGAATCAATTCGGAAAAAATCGATGCGGTTCTCCGGGCGCTGCGGTTCGGCGAACAATACTCGATTCACGTGATGCTCAATTTTCACCGCGCGCCGGGATACACCGTCGCCCGGCCCCCGGAAAAGAAGCCGCTGTGGACCGACCCGGAAGCGCAGGATGTCTGCTGCCGCCATTGGGCGGAATTCGCCCGGCGGTGCAAGGGAATCCCGAACAGCCATTTGAGTTTCAATCTCTTTAACGAGCCGATGGCAGGCGAAGAAGAAGAGGTTCTCCCGGCGACGATTCGTGTCATCGAGGCGATTCGCGCGGAAGACCCGGACCGCCTGATCTGCTGCGACGGAATCCGGTGGGGACGCCGTCCGATTCCCGGCCTGATTCCGTACAGAGTCGCGCAGGCGACCCGCGGCTACGACCCGATGGATATCACGCACTATAAGGCCGAATGGGTCGATTCCAAGTCGTTCCTCGAGCCGAGCTGGCCGCTGATGGGCGCAAACGGACTTTTGGTCTCTCCCCAAAAATCGGAGGTTCCCCAAAAGCTGCACCGTCCGCTTACCATCGAAGGCCCGTTCGAGGGAGGAGAACGCCTCCGAATTAAAGTACAGACCGTTTCGAACATTGGCCTTCTGGTGGTTGAAGCGGACGGAAAGGAAATCTTCCGCCGTCGGTTCACCCCCGGAAAAGGGGAAGCCGAATGGAAAGAGGAACATTGGACTCAGTGGAACATCTGGCAGAACCTCTATGATATGGACGTCTTCACCGATATTCCCGCGGGGACGCGAGAACTGACCATCCGCAACACGGAGGGAGACTGGATCACGATTTCGGAATTGGGTCTGACCGCCGCCGGTGGTGAAGACGAGGCCGTTTTCCCGATGCGGATGGACTGGCTGGGGGAGTCCGGGACGGAACTTGCCTGGGATCGCGAGCGGGGATGGCGCTGCTCGGTCTGCACTTGTGACCGAAAGTGGCTTTGGGAGCGGAACATTCGGCCGTGGATGGAGATTTCCGAAAAAGGGGTCGGTGTGATGGTGGGGGAATTCGGGGTCATTTCCAGAACACCGCACGACATCGCGCTGCGCTGGCTGGAGGATAATTTAATCAACTGGCGCCAGGCCGGTTTCGGCTGGGCGATGTGGAATTGGAACGGATCGTTCGGCGTGGCGGACAGCGGCCGGACGGACGCCGAGTACGAAGATAAGTACGGCTGGCGGATCGACAAGAAAATGATGGACCTGCTGCAGCGGTATTAGACCACCGGTATTCGAGACGGTTCGCGTACTCTCTGGAAAGGAACACCGATGAAAAATATGATTTTCGCCCCGTTTTTGGGGCTGACGCTGATTCTCGCCTGCGCAGCGCTTCGGGCCGAAGACCCACAGCCTCAAGTTCCCGAGCGGGAGAGGGAACTGTTCAACGGGCAAAATCTCGACGGCTGGTATACCTTTCTCAACGGACGCGGGGTCGATTCGGACCCAAAGGGCGTTTTTTCGGTCGTCGACGGCGCGATTCGGATTTCCGGCGAAGAATTCGGCTGCATCACCACCAAAGAGGCGTTTAAGGATTATCGTCTGACGCTTGAATTCAAATGGGGGGAAAAACGGTGGGAACCACGCGAAAACCGCGCCCGAGATTCCGGTCTGCTGATCCATTCGGTCGGGGAAGACGGCGCTTTCGGCAAAACTTGGATGTGCTCGATCGAGGTCAATATCATCGAAGGCGGGCTGGGTGATTTTATTGTGGTCGGCGACGGATCCGACGCCTTTTCGCTCACGGTCGAGACCGCGGCGGAAAAATCGAAACAGAACTGCTTTATCTGGCAAAAGGGGGGAAAAAGACAGACGATCCACGGCGGACGCGCCGACTGGTTCGGGCGCGACCCCGACTGGACGGATACGGCCGATTTCCGCGGCCGAAATGATCTTGACCGCAAAGGAGACTGGAACACGCTGGAAGTGGTCGCCGACGGCGGTCGGATTGATGTTTTCGTCAACGGCACGATGGTCAATCAGGGATTCGACGCAACCCCGTGCGCCGGACGGATTCAGCTTCAGTCGGAAGCGGCGGAAGTCTTCTTCCGGCGCGTCACCATCGCCCCGCTGGCAAAATAGCGCGTCACCTCCCGAGCCGCGCCGTTTTTTAAGGACGCGGCTGTCCAATCAATCGTCGTTCGCAAATCAACCTTTGTTCAATAACCTATAGAGGAATAACGGGAATGAAAAAGAATTTTTGGGAATATCTTCCTGCGGCCGCGGCGCTGCTGGTTTGCTGGGGAAGCGGCCTGTTATCGGCGCAGGAGGAAAAAATCGGCGTTCGTCCCTACGAGATGGACTGGGCCGGACGGACCGAAGAGGTGAACCCTGTTCTTATTGATTTTGAACAGTTCGGCGGGTGGAAGATTGAGACCGAAAATTCCGTCGCCGATTTCAAGCAAAGCCGCGAAGAACAGCTCTACGGCGATTATGTCGGCAAGCTGACCTACCGGAAGGCCGACGCCGAAGGGGGAAGCGCCCCTGTCGTTCAAGTCCTCCTCGAGGAGCCGATAGCGGTCACCGAGCCGTTCGACACGGTCTCGCTGTGGGTTCGGGGGAATAACTGGGGATGGACCACCGACCCCAAAACTCCCCAGACACGGCTTTCACTCCTGTTCCAAAGAGGGGACGGAACCGCGTACACAATCTTTTTGTATCAAATCAGTTGGAATGATTGGTTCCTCTGCTATCGGCATTTAAACGAGAATCAAGCCGCGGCGCTGTGCGGCGAGGGGGTCCGCTTCCTCGGCTTTCGCCTGGAAGGGGGGACCAATACCGAGGACCGCTCGATCTATCTCGATTCTCTGTGTCTGTTCACCGAAGAGTTTAAGCCGCTGGAGTTCACCCGGCGCCCGAAACGCAATTTAGAACTCTTCCCGGGCCAGGACGCCGGTCAGAACACCGGTGAGGGAACCCTTCCGTTCCCGACCCGTCCGGAGACGATCGAACCGGCCAATTTAACCGCCGATTTTTCCAATCGTATCGAGCCGTTCGACGAAGACGGCCAGGCCTGCTGGCGGTTCGTCTACGAGGGAGCCGACGGTAAAGTCACCTACACCTACCGCCCCGGCAGCGGGACGTGGAGCGACTTTACCGCCCAGTGGAACGAGGAAAACGCTTTCGCGCCGCTGTCAGGCGGCGGCATCACGACGCTGGCCGAAGGAAAGAAGACCGAAGAGATTAAGACGTTCACCCCGATCGAAGTCAAACAGGAGGGAAGCGAGGTTATCTCGCGCTGGCACTTAGCCGGTGAGACGCTCGAAGCGGATGTCGAATACCGTTTCGCCATCCGCGGGAAAAATCTGATTCTCGACACCCTCTGCGCCGGGGGCAGCGCGAACAAAGTCTCGTTCGGCCGGGTCGAGAAGATCGCGAAGAGCAAGAATATCCTGATCCCGTATTTCTCGTACGGCTACGCGGTGCGTCCGGCGGCGCTGCTGTTCCAAACCCCGGGAAGCGAGACATCCCTTTTCGCTCTGGGGAATATCGACTGGTATCGCAGCAACGCCAGTTACCTTCTCGGCAAGTACGGTACGGGCGCCGGTTTCGGGATCACCAACGGCGAGGCGCAGTACAACCTAAAGACCGACGGCGCGAGGAACGACGTCTTCGAGCGGTTCGTCTTTACGGTCAGTCCCCGGTTTGAAGAGATTCTGCCGACCATCGCCAATCCGCCATCCCCCTGGAAGAGCGTGACCGGCTCGGGAGTCTGGCAGGCGCACGGCGCGACGACCCGCGAAGCGGACAAAAAGCATTTCTACAATGTCTGGCGGCACGGTATGCGGCACGTGATCATTACCGATCACGAGGTCTGCTGGCGCGACGCCGGGGAGAGCTTCACGTTCCGAACCCGTCCGGCCCCGAAGAAGGGGGGGGACGCCGGCTGGATCGACTATTCCCAGTATATGCAGAAGACGCTCGGCTTCGTCTACGGGCCGTACAACAACTTCACCGATTTCGCCCCGGTGAACGAGTACTGGTCGCCGGATATGATCAGCCGTACTTCCGACAACGACCTCCAGGGGGCCTGGTTCCGATGCTACGCGCCGAAGCCGTCGCGCGCGGTGGAATATTGCGAGAAGCTCTCTCCGATCAATCAGGAAAAGTTCCATTTTTCGACCGCCTACTGCGATGTCCATTCCTCGGTCACGCCGTGGTCGAGAACCGATTACGACTGGCGTGTTCCGGGGGCGGGGACATTCGCGGCGACCTACTACGCCTACGGCGAGATCTTCCTCCTGCAGAAAAAGGCGTGGAACGGGCCGGTCTATTCCGAGGGGCCGCACCACTGCTTCTACTCGGGGCTGACCGACGGCAACTACGCGCAGGATCAGGCGTATCAGTTTATGAACCGTCCGTGGCTGGTCGATTTCGACCTGCTGAAAATGCACCCCCTCGAGTGTGATTTCGGGATGGGAAATCCGGGGATGTTCGCTCCGAACTATTTCCCGTCCGACACGAAAGCGAAAGACGCCTTCCTCGACCGCTTCATCACCGCGACGATCGCGTTTGGGCATCCTGGATTCCTGCCGCCCAACAGCGGCGATACCGAACAGGCC
>CADBTE010000435.1 GCA_902797455.1 uncultured Planctomycetota bacterium
CGTCGCTTCATCGTCACTGTTGTAGAGTGCCTGCCAGTCCTGCGCCGCGGCAAAACGGGCACACAGCGCCGCGGACAAAACCGCGAAAGCGCAAAGGGTTCGAAGGAATGTGTTTTTCATGGGATTCCTGTATATCTTTTGTCTGTGCTTTTGAGTTTGTTGGATGAACGGGTTACCGGAAGGAAGCCGAACCGGCTACAGCGTGTACGGGGCACGCATCGCGCGGGTCCGCATACGGTTGGCCTCCGGATCGTTGAGGAACTCGTTCTTTGCCGGATCATAATCGACGGGACGACGCAGCTGCCAGGCGATATAGGCGCAGTGACTGGCGATATGCGACTGGGCGGCGACGTTGGCGTTGGCCGACGGGTTGCGGCGGGTCTTGACACATTCGACGAACTCGGCGATGTGGTTGATCGGGTCGGTTCCGAGGATGCCGAAGAACTTCAGCTCCCCGCGCAGGGCGTCGTTCGAGACCGCCATACGACCCGAGTCACCGGTTTCGATCCAGCCCTCTTCACCAACGTAACGGGCCGAACAGGTCCCCAGACCGACCCAGCCGGAGCTGCGCATCACCAGCTTCACGCCGTCGGCGTACCAGGCGTGGACCTGGTCGTTGATCGAACCGTCTTCATTGAATTGCGGCTCGAAGCGAACCGGCGTGGTATCGTCTTTTTGAGCGGCCCACTGGCACAGGTCGACGGTGTGGGAACCCCATTCCAAGATTCCGCCGCCGTGGAAATCGTAGTGACCGCGCCAACTGCCGTCGACGTACGCGTGGTTATACGGACGCCAGGGGCACGGACCGAGCCAGCGATCCCAGTCACATTCCTCGATTCCCGGTTCGGGCTCGGCGGGGAGCCACGCCTGGTCGGTGGCCGGCCAGAGGGTATTGGCGTGGACTTCCAGGAGCTTCCCGAGCTTCCCGGACTGAACAATCTTGGCGGCCAGCTGGAAGTTTCCGATATTGCGGCGCTGGGTACCCGCCTGGTAAACCACACCGTAGCGGTTGACGGCGTCGGCCAGGGCGATCGATTCGGCGATCGTCAGAGAAAGCGGCTTTTCACAGTAGATATCTTTCCCGTAGCGAGCGGCGGTGATCGACGCCATGGTGTGCCAGCGGTCGCCGGTGGCGATCAAGACGGCATCGATGTCGTCCCGGACCAGAAGATCCTCCATATCACGGTAGGCGTCACACGGTTTGTCGTTGTAGCGCTTTTCGGTCTCCGCCTGCCAGCGATCACGCTGATCTTTGCGAATATCGCAGATGGCGCGCAGACGAATGTCGGGGCGGTCGAGGAAGATTCTCATATCCTCGCCACCGCGGGAGCGGCAGCCGATTCCGCCGAGGTTCACGGTGTTGCTGGGGGAAACGTTTCCGTCGAGGCCAAGAACCCGGGCGGAGATCAGGCAGGGGGACGCCACCGCAGCGGCACCGAGCAGACCTGCCTTCATAAAGCCACGTCGCGTTAACTTCATCGTTAAAATCACTCCTGTTGTTTCGAAATGTGGAGGGGGGAAGTTGCTTCATAAACTGTAGGAATTAGATTATAACTGCGCCGGGGGGGAATTTTCAATAGTGTATTGGGCGCGGGAGAAAAAAATCTCCCCAACCCCACCGCCGCCGCAGCGGGAAGATAAACGAAAATACAGCGATTCAAGACAATAAAACCCGAGGGATTTTTATGAACCACACACGTGTGATCACCATCGACGGACCGGCCGGAAGTGGGAAGAGTACTGTGGCACGGCTGCTGGCGAAACGGCTGGGGATCGATTTTCTCGATACCGGGGCGATGTACCGCGCCGCCGCGCTGCTGGGGCTGCGCCGCAAAGCCGACTGGAACGATCCCAAAATGTTGGTCCGACTGGTGCAGGGGCACGAGATCGTCAATCAATTCGGGAAGACCACCCTTGACGGCGAAGATGTCTCTGAGGCGATCCGAACCAGTGAGGTGACCGGGCTGACGCATTTCGCCGCCGATAATCCGGAGATTCGAGAGGTGATGGTAACGCTCCAGCGCCAATGCGCCGTCGGCCGTTCTTTGGTGACCGAGGGGCGCGATCAGGGGAGCGTTGTCTTCCCCGACGCCTATCGAAAGTTTTATCTTTCCGCCTCTGCCGAAGAACGGGCCCGCCGCCGAGCCGAAGAGCTTCGCGCGCGCGGAGAAAACCCCGACGTTGAGGAGCTTCGGCAGCAGATTCTTCTTCGCGATCAGCGCGACTCTCA
This sequence comes from uncultured Planctomycetota bacterium, assembly GCA_902797455.1. Classification (GTDB taxonomy): domain Bacteria; phylum Planctomycetota; class Planctomycetia; order Pirellulales; family Thermoguttaceae; genus RUG695. Next base: position 2,231 of record CADBTE010000435.1, read on the forward strand.
GCGGGAGGTCGGCCCCCTGCGTGTTCCCGACGGCGCGATAGTGATCGACAGTACCGCGATGAGCGTGGACGAAGTGGTTGAGAAAATGTATCAGCTGACGCAATCACGGCGGTAAGGCGTTATTTATCGCGCCATAACCGATCCATCGTCACGCCGAAGCGGTCCGGATCGATTTCGGCGGCGAATCGCTTAGCGTCCTCGGGATAACCTGCCGTCGGGGCCAGGTTGGGGTAACGTTTGATCCAGTAGCGGTTAAACAGATCCATCGAGCGCTCTCGAAGGTACTTGCTGATGATCGACGCCAGCGCCGTGGGGCGGTTCGATTCCCCCTTGACCTGGAACTGAATCTGAAGGCGCCCGGTTTGATAGCGGCTCAGGGAAGATCCTTCCTCGAGGGCGGCGAACCATTCATCCATAAAAAAGCGCTGGAGGAGGGAGAGGTAACGATTCCGCCCTCCGAGCTTATCGCACAGGACGAAGACTGGTGCCCGGTGCTCTTCTTCCAGAGCCCGGCGTGCCAACAGCGACGCAAGCCCTAGGGTGGCTTCGCCGAGAATATCGCTTTTTAGATAGCCGGACTTAAGAAGCAGGTTAAATCTTTCCGGGTGAATCCGGCGGCTTTGAGCCGCCAGAAGCGAAACCCCCCGCTGTGAGAGCTTTCGCGCGGCAGCGCTGGAATCGACAGGTTCGGGAAGGGATGCCTCCCCTTCCTGCCCCTCTTCCCATGGGGGAAGGGGATCGTCCGAAGGGGCCAGGGTGGCCAAAAGATCACGAAAGGAAGCGGCTTCGATCCCCAGCAGCCCCATCGCGATGAGGAACGACCGTTCCAGCGGCGCCGGATGACCGCTGTGATAGAGCTTCTTGGAATCGAAGACAGGAAACACGCCGGCGCGGCAGCAGACCGGTTCCAGAACGTTATTGAACCCCTCTAAAACGGACGCTGTGGAAGAGGGGATCATGTCGATTTCCCACTTCCACAGCGTTCCCGAGACGACCAGCGGGCCTAAGTTGGGACCATAACCGGCCTCGTCGGTTCCGACAAAATAGACCACACTCACCGACGGCGCCTCTTTTTAGGTGTTACAGGGAGTTAAAATATCTGAATAGACGGACTCGAGGCCGAGGACAGCGCCTGGAAGAAACTGCTCAGCTGGCTGGAACGAACCGGGTGCTGAAGCTTTCTCACGGCGTTGGCCTCAATCTGCCGAACACGCTCGCGGGTCACCTTAAAGATACGGCCGACTTCCTCAAGGGTATAGGAGGAGCCGTCCTCCTTATTCTCCAGTCCGAACCGGAGGCGAATAATCTTCTGTTCCCGCGGCGTGAGGGCCGAGATGACCGACTCGATCTTTTGCCGCAGCTCCATCCGGCTGATTTCGCGCTTTGGGTCGACTTGTCGATGATCCGCCAGGAGATCATTGTAACCGGTTTCATCCTCCTCCCGAATCGGGTTGTCGAGGGAAAGCGGCTGTCGGATCGTTTGGAACAGACGTGAAATCTCGCCGGCGGGGATCCCCGATTCCTCAGAGATCTCGACCAGGGTCGCCGCTCGTCCGTTTCGCAGCGACAGTTCTCGGGAAATCGTTCGAATCGTGTTGATCATCTCCAGCGTTTGAACAGGCACACGTACAATTCCCCCCTGATTGGCGATGGCGTGGATGATCGCCTGTCTGATCCACCACGTGGCGTAGGTCGAGAATTTGCATCTGCGTCTCGGTTCGAACTTGTCGACCGCCCGCATCAATCCGGTATTCCCCTCTTGAATCAGATCTTGGAAACTGAGGCCGCGGTTCTTGTATTGTTTGGCAATCGCGACCACCAACCGAAGATTCCTGGAGGAGAAATCCTGCTTTGCGCGGACAAACCGAGCGTATCGTTCCCTGACCCGGGCGAGCTTTTTACTGAGTGTGCCGGGAGTCTCGCCGGCATGAAGAACCATTACCCCAAGGCAATGGCGCAGGGTTTCGATCTCCGCGGCGAGTTTTGAGCGATCCTCCTGCGAAAGTGTGCCGCCTCTTAAACGCTGTCGAAGAGCGTCTAACTGCTGAAGCAGCCGGGACATTTCCTCGGCGGTTTTTTCCAACCCGGGGAGAAAACAGCGAATACACTGGGTCCGTACCGCCAGCTCGTTGATAAGCCGCGCGGCGCGCATCCGGCGAAGGCGCAGCTGACGAACGGTCTGGTGCTTAATTGTTTTCGGTGTCGAAGGGCACATCAAGACACGCACATCCCCGCGATTCCGTTTCAGGATCGAGGTCAAGGTGGCGATATTGGGGGGGAGAAGGATATTGAACCGTTTCTTCAGCTCCGCGTTGGTCACCGACACGTTGAGCGTACGGTCCAGTCGGACATCTTTGCTGACGATGCTGCTGAGTGTTTTGAGGACCTTGCGCAGGATCGGATCGAGCGAGAACATCGCCTTGTGAAATCTTTGGCGCGTCATAATGATCCGCTGGGCTGCGAGGTACTCCTCCCGGTCGGACATCATGGGAATATCTCCCATTTGAAGGAGATACTGCCGAACCGGATCATCGGAGACTTGATCTCTTCGCGATCCGGCCTCATTTCGATCTCGAATTTCCTCATAATCCTCGTAGTAAGTCATAGCAAACCCTCACTGGTTCGTACCGGCCAATGGGTTACCGCCGCCTCGTTTCAAAATCCCGGGTGATTCCTGCTCATAGACGGCGGAAACCCGCCTATATCTTAACTTGCCGCCCGCGGCAGAGAAATCTGTTTTCTTGATGTTAAGTAGGGAAAATTTAAATATTTCCGGAATGCGCCTGTCATAATCAATATAATCGCTGCGGCCCGAACTTTCGTATCGGGGGGCAGGGCGGAAAAAAGCTTTACTCCCAGCGGCCGGTCCCGTATAATGGAGCGAAAAGCCGAATGGCCGTCAATGAACTAACCACCCCCGTATGCGAGACCGACACGATGAACCGTGCGCTGCTGACCGTTTTGCTGCTGGCTGTTTTCCCCATCCTGGGGAGGAGTGCCTCCGCTGATCAAAACAATCCGACCGGAAAGGAAGAATCGATGACGCTCCCTGTTGTCCATAACCTCGCCCAGCTCGATGTCAATGGTCCCGTCCTGGCTTCCTATCCCGAGACCGTTCGCCGGGGGATCGAGTGGCTCCAGTCGACCGATTTGGCGGCGCTCCCCCTGGGCCGCCAAGAGATAGACGGTGATAAAGTCTATGCCAACGTTCAGGAGTACCAGACCAAAGAGACCTTTGGAATCGAAGCCCATCGCCGCTATGTCGACATCCAGATGCTGGTCTTTGGAAAGGAGATCCTAGGCGTGATTCCCGTTTCCGATGATCTGCCGGTGACCACCCCATACAGCGACAAGGATGACTATCTCCTTTTTGATCCCGCCGCGATGCCTTTCCTCAAACAAAGCGCGGAGCATCCCGGCCGCCTGGTTCTCGGGCCCGGCCAATGCGTGATCTTTACCCCCAGCGACGCTCACGCTCCGGGGCTGGCTGTCGACCAACCTGAAAAGGTCCGCAAAATTGTGGTCAAGTGCCTCTGCGCTGAATAAGACTTCGCGGGAGAGAACCCTATAGAGATTTTTCAGGTCTCTTGCGGGCTCGTTTCTCTTGACTTTCCATTTTTCAGCGAAGATAATGATTGCTCGGGGGCTTCTTTTAACTCCTTTCTCCTAAAAAAACGGGAGAAAACGGTTGTTGTCCCCTTTGGTTACATACGACTGAAAGAACAGTCCAAGACAAAAACATGAAGGAGTATCTTATGAGCTGCTGCCGTTTTCGTACGTCCGAGAAAGCCAAACGTGAGGAGGTCGCTGCCCTTCTCGCGCAGGCGATGGAAGCCAATGACGGTCTTCTTTACCTGACCCCGAACTGGGTTCCGCGTGTCTTCTGCAAGCCGGGCCGCCGTATCAAGCTGGCCCCGACCGACTGGTATGCCCTGGGGCTGGATCGCGGCGGAATCGATGAGCGGTGGTTCGCCAGTACGACCGAAGCCGATAACGCCGGCCGCGCCGATGACGAGGGGCTGAGCTACATCCGCTTCAACGGTAAGAAGTTCCTCCTTCGCGACGCCGTCGAAGAGGGGAAGGGCGCGGTCGTTGGCGACGCGATCTGGGAAAAGTATCACCGTTGGCCGGTCTTCTCGAAATTCTTCGATAATCTCGGCCCCTTGCCGCACCACATGCACCAGATGGACAAAGACGCCAATCTCACCGGTCAGGACGGCAAACCCGAGGCGTACTACTATCCGCCGCAGCTGAACGCTGCCGAGAACCGGTTTGACTACACCTTTATGGGGCTGGAACCGGGGACGACCAAGGCGCAGGTCCGCAAGTGTCTCGAGGACTGGAATAAGGGAGACAACGGTATCCTCGATCTGGCCAAGGCCTATCGTCTGAAGCCGGGAACCGGCTGGCTTGTCCCCGCCGGCGTTCTTCACGCTCCGGGTTCTGTCTGCACCTATGAACCGCAGTGGGGTTCCGATGTCTTCGGTATGTTCCAGTCCCTGACCGACAAAGACGCTATCTCGTGGGATCTTCTGGTCAAGAACGTCCCGGACGACAAGAAAAACGACCTCGACTTCATCGTCGATCAGCTCGACTGGGAAAAGAACGTCGACCCGTACTTCAAAGAACACAACTATCTCGAGCCGATTGTCGATCCGGAGAAGTCTGATTGCGAGGCCGGCTATGTCGACAAGTGGATCGTCTACGGTCTGATCGATGGTCAGCAGCGGATTTCCGCCAAAGAGCTGACGGTCATGCCGGGCGCCCGCTGCACCGTTCAGGACGGCGGCGCCAGCGGCTGGATCACCGTTCAGGGGCGTGGAACGATGGGGAAACTGGCAATCGAGTCCCCGAATATGATCCACTTCGGCGAAGAGCCGGACGACGAGGTTTTCATCACGGCCGCCGCCGCGAAGAAAGGATTCGAGATCGTCAATACCGGCAAAGAACCTTTGGTCGGTCTGCGTTTCTTCGGTCCCGATACCCATAAGTCGGTTCCGATGATCGGCGATTATAAGAAGCAAAAGTAACGTTTATTCGCTTCTGATCGCCGCGCAATGTTTTTTCCAGACAAAGACAGCTCCACAATTCTTCCGTGTGCGGGCTGTCTTTGTCGGTTTTATCAAGGATATTCCGCCATAAAGAAAGGATGGTCTGGTTATAGTGAAAGCTGTGGAACTGGCTGATGCCGATTATGACGAACTCGTTCTGAAATCCGATGTTCCCGTGTTGATCGATTTTGGTTCGCCGACCTGCGGACCGTGCCGCGCGCTGGCGCCGGTTCTTGATCAGTTGGCTGACGAATACGCCGATAAGGTCAAGATCTTTAAGGTCAATGTGTTCGAGAATGTCGCCGTGGCCGGAAAGCTCGCGGTCGAGGCTCTCCCGACCCTCGTGATGATAAAAGCCGGTGCCGAGACCGGACGACTGACCGGTCCGCAGAGCAAAGATAAGGTCAAAGCCCTGATCGACAGTCAGCTCTGATTTTCGAGCCGGCGGCGCGCTGCCGAATCAACGGGGAAATGAGCTGTCTTTAGGGAAGGTGAATATGATGCGGCGAAGAGATTTTCTCAAAGCGTGCGGCGCGGCAAGTACCGCCGTGCTCGCCGGACAAACTGTGGGGATCTCTCAGACAAGCGGTGACGTGCCGTTTGACGATGAGTTGGTCTTCCTGTTGTCCGACGTTCATATCCGGCCAGGATTTAGGACGGTCGACGCTTTCGCCTCTCGAATCGAGACGCTCTTGGCGATGAATCCGCGTCCCCGGCACCTCCTTATTTACGGTGACCTATCCCAATTCTGGGGGAAGAAGGAAGATTACCTCGTCCTTCGCGAAATGATGCGGCCGGTCGAGGAAGCCGGCGTCCGGTGGGATCTGGCCTTCGGGAATCACGACCGCCGCGCCCCCTTCTTCGAGGTCTTTCCCGAGCGGGTTCAATCGACACCGAATGTCCCGGGCAAATATGTCTCGATCGTCGAGACCCCGCGGGCCGACTTTATCCTCCTCGATACTCTTGTCGAGGGGGAAGGGGACGGGGCGATCGACGAACAGCAGCGCGCCTGGCTGGAAAAGACATTGGCCGGGTATTCCAAACCGGTCTTTGTCGGGGCTCACCATCCGGTGGAACAGACCGGTCTGGCTGAGATGCTGGCTGCTTCCCCGGTGGTGGCGGGATATATCTTCGGGCATCATCATAACTGGCTTCACGTTGTCGCCGACGGCCTGCCGCGGCTGACGCTTCCTTCGGCCGGTTATTTTTGGGATTTCGGGTATGTCGTCCTGCGCTTTATCGGTGACGAGGCGGTCTTCGAACTTAAAATCGTTGACCATTTCCCCGACCTGGGAGAGGGAAAGGACGCCAACCCTCCGGAAGAACCACTGCCCAAATGGCTTGATGTGGTCCACAGAAAGACCGGCGAGGCGTTCATCGTTCCGCTTCACAAGGGATAATTCCGCGCGAAGAGCCGCGAACAGTCAATAATCATCACATTTTATAGGAGGTACCTATGTTACGGCGTGATTTCTTTAAGGCCCTCAGTGTGGCCGGCGGCACGGTGCTGCTGCCGGGATCGAAAATATCCGTTCGTGCCGACCAAGCCCCGGTGAAAGAGGATATCCCGTTCGATGAAGATCTGATCGTCCTGTTTTCCGACACGCACGTCCAGAAGGGGTTCTACACCGACGAGGCGTTTGTCAAACGACTGGAGACGCTTCTGGCGATGAATCCGCGTCCCAGACATCTCCTCATCTATGGGGATTTTGCCTATCTTTGGGGAAAGCCGGAGGATTATGCCAATTTGCGTGAATTGATGCGGCCTGTTGAGGAAGCGGGTATCCAGTGGGATCTTTCCTTCGGCAACCACGACCGCCGCGATCCCTTCTTCGAGGTCTTTCCCGAACGGGTTCAATCGACGCCGAATGTCCCGGGCAAATATGTCTCGATCGTCGAGACCCCGCGGGCCGACTTCATTATGCTCGACTCCCTGGTGGAAGGGGAAGTTCCGGGGGCGATCGACGATGATCAGCGCGCCTGGCTGGAAAAGATTCTGGCCGGGTATTCCAAACCGGTCTTTGTCGGGGCTCACCACCCGCTGAAAGAGACCGGTTTGGCCCAGATGCTCGCCGACAGTCCCGCGGTGGCAGGGTATATTTTCGGTCACCACCACCAATGGTTCCATACGGTTGTCGACGGCCTGCCTCGCCTGACGCTCCCCTCGTCCGGTTTTTGGGGAGATATCGGGTTCACCGTTCTGCGTTTTGCCGGTGATGAGGCGATCTTCAAACTCCAGATGATCGATCATTTCGCCGATCACGCCGATCTTTCCCAGGAGCGCAAACCGGAGTGGCAAAAGATCGTCCGCGAAAAAACCGGCGACGCGTTCATTATCCCGCTGACCAGAAAATAAACGACTCATTCCAAATACTCCATTTACAAGGGGCTCTGATATGATGAACCGTACCACATTGTCTTTCCTGATGGGATGCCTTGCCCTGTGCTTCACCGCGCGGGCCGAAGATGCCCCCATGCCCGATTTTCCGCACACGATGCCCGTCCAGACGAATCAAGCGCCGCTTGAGCCGAGTATCGACGAAATGAAGGCCCGTTTCCTCGATCCGGTTCCCTACGTTCAAACGGCGGTCTACTGGTATTGGATCTCGGGGAACGCGTCGTGCGAGGGGATCGAAAAAGATATCCAAGCGATGAAGTCAGTCGGGATCGACCGCGCGCAGATTGGTGATATCGGCGTCGACGGAATCGAACGCGGCGCGATCCGAACTTTCAGTCCCCAATGGTGGGAAGCGATCCACACGGCGCTGAGGGCCGCCACACAGAGCGGAGTGGAGATTGGCATTTTCAATTGCCCCGGTTGGAGTCAGTCGGGGGGCCCCTGGGTCGATTCCACCCGCACGATGCGGTACCTGACCGGGAGCGTCCAAGAGGTTTCCGGGCCCGATACCGTGACGCTGAAGTGCCCCCGGCGAAGCGATGAGTTCCAGGATGTTCGAGTGATCGCTTTCCCGAAGCCAAAGAACGCTCGTCTGGACTTCGAGATTCCCGAGGGGTTCGTCGCCAACAAAGGTGCCGAGGCGGTATTGGAAATCACCCCGTCCGACTCCTTTACGGCACGGAGTTTAACGGTTCAGACCGCTGAAACGCCGATCAATGGAACCGGCCGGCTCGAGGCGAAGATTGACGGTAAGTACCAGACGGTTAAAGAATTCCCGATCAGCCGCTATAACTCGGCGCTGGACGTTGGTTTCATCCCCTACGCGCCGGTGGTCGTCTCGTTCCCCGCGGTGGAGGCCGATGGTTTCCGTTTGGTCATCTCTTCCGACCGCGATGGGGTTGGACTAAAGTCGGCCTATCTGGAGCTTGCTCCGCGTATGGATTTCTATCCCGAGAAGACCCTGGCGAAGATGCACCAAACCCCTCATCCGCTTTGGAGCGACTATCAGTGGCCGCTTCCCGCGGAAATCGACGATCTCCAGACGGTTCTCGA
>CADBTE010000436.1 GCA_902797455.1 uncultured Planctomycetota bacterium
GCCATCTCGCGGAACTTGGCGAGGATATCGGTGATCGTTTTGGTGGCGGTGTGGGTGCTGGCGGGGGTGCTGGCGGTATCCATGCGGAAGGGGCTCCTGTGGGCTTGTGGTTGCTGTACTTGTTGATTATAGCGGGGAAGAGGGGGGGGTGGAAAGCGAAAAGATGTTTTTTTCAAGCGCGGCGCGCTTGACCGCGGTTGCCGTAGGGGGATTTTACCGCGTAGGAACAACACTCCGGCGCGGCCGCTCACGTTGTTCGCTTATGGGTATGAGGAACAACGTGACGAACGGCTGCGGTTGTTTTTGCTGTGGGCATACCGCCTGTCGCGGCGGCGCGACCCAACTAACCGTATGCCCCCCTGATATGGGGGGAGTGGCGCGTAGGTGAAATTTCACCAACTAACCGCGGGAGGACGCGGCGGGGTTGCCCGCGTGACAAGAACGCTCGGTTTTCTGCCGCTGCTCCCGCTCCCGCGCTGCCCCCTGTTGGGTCTGTCGGCTTGCCGCCCTTTGCTGGCGGATGACTTGGGCTGGCGGCGTGACTTTTTGGGGGGGCAGCGCGGCTGTTGTTTGTTGGTACGTATGAGGAACAACGTGACGAACGGCTGCGGTTGTTTTTCTTTGGGCATATTGCGTGCCGCCGCTGGCGGCTTGCCTCCGGCGGCCCCTATCCGGGGGGGACAAGCGCGGCGCGCTTGACCGCGGTTGCCGTAGGGGCGTTTTACCGCGTAGGAACAACACCCCGGCTCTGGCGCGGCCGTTGGCCGCTGGACTATTTGTCCTCCGATCCAAGTGACCAACGGGAACGCTTCGCCGAAGCGGCTTACCCTATAGCGTCAGTTCTCCCTACGGCTGCCGCGGAGCCGCCGCTGGCGGCCGCCCGCCGGGGCTGGCGGCCGGCAATTTCACCCTGAACAAAATCATATAGAATATCGGTACCACAAACAGCGTCAGCACCGTCGCGAAGATCAGCCCGAACATAATCGCCGTCGCCATCGAACTGAACAGCGGATCGAGCAGCAGCGGGATCATCCCCACGATCACCGTCATCGCCGCGACCGTGACCGGCCGCATCCTCTCCACCGACGCGTCCACAATCGCGTGATACGGATCCTCCCCCTTCGCCAGCTCCTCGTCAATCTGATCCATTAAAACCACGCCGTTGCGGACCATCATCCCCAGCAGACTCATCGCCCCGACCAGCGCCATGAACCCAAACGACTCGCGCATCACAATCATCCCAAACGTGATCCCGATCATCGCCAGCGGGAAGGTCAGCAGAATAATCAGCGGCTGACGCAGACGATTGAATAAAATAACCACAATCACCGCCATCATCACCAAGACCGGCGGAAGCTTCGACATCATTCGACCCTCGGCCAGTTTCGACTTCTCGTACTGCCCGCCGATCTCCATGCGATACCCCGGCGGCAGCTCGATCGACTCGATCGCCGGACGTACCCGCTTGAGCAGCTCGCCCCAGCCGATTCCGTCGGCGTCCGCGCCGACGGTGATCGTCGAAAAACGATTGCGGCGCACGATCTCGCCGTTCTCCCAAACAATCGGCGCGGAGTCGATGATCTGCTCCAGCGCGACCGGCTCGGTCGAAAGCCCCCAAACCGGCGTGCTCTTGAGCGTGTCGGTACCGCGAACCTCCCCGCGCGGGGAACGAACGACCACCTTCAGGTAATTCTCCCCCTCCTGATACGTCGCCGCGGGAATCCCGCGCGTGGCCCACAGCAGCGCCGACTGCATCTGAAGACGCGTCAGCTGCGCCCGCGCCCCCTTCGTCTGAGAAAATTTGGGGGACCAGGTCGGAATCTTCTGCCGCCAGTCGTCCCAAATGAACTTCGCGCCCGGCTCGCGGCGCAAGATGTCCTTGGCCTGATTGGCCAGACGACGAAGAACCTCCTCGTCCGGACCGCTGAAACGAAATTCCACCTCCTCCTTGGTCGTCGGGCCCAGCGCGAACCGCTGCGCGCGCGACTGCGCCTGAGGATAATGCTCCTGTATCCATTCCTCGACCGGGTCTAACAGACGATCGACGTCTTCCAGCGACCGGACGTTCACGACAATGTGACCGTACGAGGAGTTCGGAAGCTCCGGCTCGTAGGGAAGATAGAAACGGGGAGGACCGCCCCCCATAAAGGCCGCGACGTTCACGACCCCGTCCTGCTGCATGAGGTATTTCTCGATCCCCTCTAAATCGGCCGCGACCGCGTTGATCGAACTCCCCTCCGGAAGCCAGTAGTCGACCATAAACTGCGTGCGCGAGGCGCGGGGGAAGAAAATGCGCGGGATCTTCGTAAAGCCGTAACAGGCCACGATCAAGGCGGCGATAAGAACGGATAAAACCGCCGTTTTATGATGCAGACAGCCCTCCAAAACACGGCGGTACGCGCGGTAGACCGGGCCGCCGTGCGGGTCCTTGTTCTGCTCCATCGGCTTGGTGTGCACCAGCATGTAGTAGGCGACCGGCGTCTGCGTCATCGCCACGACCCAGCTGATCATCAGCGAGATCGCTAAAACGGTGAACAGACCGCCGGCGTACTCCCCCGTCATGTCGGGGGAAAGCCAGATCGGCAGAAATGCCAGCGCCCCGACGATCGTGGCGCCCAAAAGCTGGAACGCCGCGCGGTTGGCCCCCTCGATACACGCCTGCGTTCGCTCCATGCCCCGCTGCATGCGCACCAGGATTAAGTCGCCCACCACAACGGCGTCGTCGACCAAAATGCCTAAAGCGATAATAAACGCCCCGAGGGAAACCCGCTGCAGCACAATCCCCATCGGCTTGAGGACACAGACGGTCCCGAGCATCACGATTAAAAGACTGCTGGTGATTAAAATGCCGCTGCGCCATCCCATCGCCACGAGAACCACAAAGGTAACGATAATAATCGCCTCGTAAAGGTTCTCGGTAAAGGCGTGAATCGAGACGTTGACGTTGTCCGGCTGATAGCTGACCGTGTCCAGACGGTACCCCGCCGGATAGTCGCGCATCAGTTCCTCGGCCCGCTGGCGGACCATCTTGCCCATGAGAATAACGTCCCCGTTGGGGATCGGCGACAGCGCGATGGCGACCGCCTGGCGGCCGTTGGAGCGCATTAGTTTCGACGGCTCCTCGGCGGTGACCCGGCGAATCTCGGCGATGTCGCGCAGACGGATCTGACGCGTCCCCCCCTGGCCGCTGGGCAGCGGGAGGAACTGCGCGGCGGTCTCCACAAGAGAGCTGCCGCCGGCGATGCTCCCCAGCGCCCGGGAGATGTCGATTCCGTCGGGAATCACCAGGTCGCCGATCTCCTCCAGGGACTGAAACGCGCCCGACGGGGCGACGCGGATTTTTTCTCCCTCTAGGTTAATGTCGCCGGAAGAACCGGTGGCGTTCTGCGCGGCCAGCGCCAGAAAGACCGCCAGGGGATGAATGTTCAGATCCGTCATGCGGGCCTGGGAAATCTCGACCTCGATCTGCTCTTCCGGCAGACCCCACAGCTCGACCCGGCGCACCTGATCGACCCGAAGGAACTCTTTCTGAAGGTCACGCGCGCGGTCGCGCAGCTCCCCGGCGGGAAATCCGTCGCACGACAGGGCGAAGACAATTCCGTAAACCTCGCCGAAGTCGTCTTTGACGATCGGCGGCAGACATTCCGGCGGAAGGTTGACGCGCTCCAGCTGGACTTTATTGCGCAGCTCCTGCCAGATATTGGGGAGATCCTCCTTTTTGACGGTCGGAAGAAGGTCGACCAGGACGATCGACATCCCCGGGCGGGAGATCGAACGAACCTTCTCGAACCCCTCGATCTGCTGAGCGGCGCGCTCCACGACGTTGGTGACCTGATTGGCGACCGTCTCGGCCGAGGCGCCCGGATAGAGCGTGGCGACCACCGCCGTTTTGACCGTGAAGACAGGGTCTTCCAGGCGACCCATCCTGAAGTAACTCCATAACCCCCCCACGAGGATCAGGAAGACACAGAACCCGACGACAACCCGATGATGAACGGCGTATCTTGGAAGCATAACGCGTGTATCTCTTATGATGGGGAAAACCCCCTAA
>CADBTE010000437.1 GCA_902797455.1 uncultured Planctomycetota bacterium
CTGGGGTGGATCACCCTCGTTCTGGGGGTTCTCACGGCGGCGGGGACCCTTCGGTCGTTTGACCCGATGGTGCAGGGGGCGCTGGTGCGGACCTTTATCGAGGCGCTGGCGCTTTACCTGGCGTGGCCCGAGCTGGTCCGGCTCCCCAAATGGATTTGGACGGCGATTCCGGTGGTCATTATTGTCGGCGCCTTTCGGCCGCAGTTTCTCATCTTCGCGATCCCCGCGCTGCTGCTGGTGATATACCTGACCCCCAAGCGCCGCTGATCCATTCGCCGCGGCGCTCAGCGCAGCCAGCGGGCGTTTCTTTGAAGGCGTTCCAGCCCCAGCCGCGCCAGCGGCGTGCCGGTGAAGAGGGGCTGAAATTCCTCCGGCGTCATTTTTTCCACGGTTTCCAGCGGCACACGGGCGGGGGGGGGCAGCGCGCCGCAGTGGGGACAGACCCGCTGGCACCGGTCGCAGCCGAACAGACATCCTCCCAGCCGGACGCGGATGTCCTCGGGAATATCGTCCCCGGGATGCTCGATGTTCCAGTAGTTGAGGCAGCGGCGCGCGTCCAGCGTCCGGTTCTCCCTCAGCGCGCCGGTCGGGCAGGCGTCCAGGCAGCGCCGGCAGCCGCCGCACGGGTCGGTCAAAACCGACGGGCGCTGTTCGTCGGCCGGATCGCCGCCGCTCTCCAATTCCTCGAGGGAAAGAGTGGTCAGTAAAAAGCCGAGGAAGACCGCCGGACCGGCCGTCGGATGGATCAGGAGAGTGTTCCGGCCGTAGGAGCCGAGGCCGGATCGATGCGCCCACTCTTTCTCCAGCAGCGGGGCCGAGTCGACACAGACACGGAACCGCTCACCGGGGAACCTTTCGGCAAGTTGGGCGCGCAAAGCGTGGAGCTTTTCTTTCAGAACCGTGTGATAGTCGCGCCGCACGGCGTAGGGGACAATCGCGCCCCCCGAAGGATAGGGGGGGAGGACCGACGGGTTTTCGTCGACGAGCGTCTTCAAGCTGAGAACCCCGACCAGCAGCGAGCGAACCCGCGGGAGGACCGACTCGGGGTGACGGCGGGCCTCGGCCCCCCTTTCCAAGTACGTCATCCGCGCGGCGTTCCCCTCCTCGAGCCAGGCGCGGAAGCGCTCGTACCCCTGAGCCGGCCCCGCCGCCGCGGCACCGAGGTCGGTTAGGCCCAGTTTTTCAGCGGAAGCGCGAAGCTCTTGTAAAAGTGACATTTTCCGCGCCTTTCTTGTCTGTCCCGCGCTTTTTTCACGCGCCCCGGCAAAGGGAAGGGGAAAAGCAAAAAAAACGGCACCTGACGGCGCCGTTTTTTTAAGCAATCGGGGCGACACGATTTGAACGTGCGACCTCTACGTCCCGAACGTAGCGCTCTAGCCAGACTGAGCTACGCCCCGTTTACTGTACGGCCAAAATTCTAGGCCCTTTCGCTGAAAGGTCAAGGGGGGGACTTTCAAAACCTCTTCGTTAAGGAGATTTTTTAAGGCCCCCGCCAAACCCCAAGCGATTGTTCTTTATCGTTATTTCTCTTTGGCCGCGGGAACAAACTCCATGGCGCAGACCGCCCAGCCGGACCGGAAGGTCAGTTCGGTGGGAACCAAACGGCCGGAGAATTCCCGCTCCGCAGCGGGATCTTCCGTCTTGGGAGAGAACGCCGGAAGATCGATCGCCTCCAGAGAAAACTCATCTTTCAGGTTTTCGCCGAGCCGGCGCAGTATCTGATTGCGGACCACTTGGTAGCGCGCGGGGACCATGGCGTCACGATTCAGACCGGCCGGCCACGCCTCGACCTGTTTTTTCACCAGAACGCACTTCGAGCCGCGCTTCTCGACCGAGTAGATGACGTCGATATCCATAGCCGGGAACTGCTTCTCCCCCAGCGAGATCGCGTCGAGATGAATCGTAAGGGTCAAGGTATCGTTGTCCAGCCAGAGCAGAACCGGCGTCGAGTTGGCGAACGTGAGCGTTACCTTCTCGTTTCCCTCACCCCCCTCGGCTTCCGGCCCGCCCAGCGCCGCGGCCAATTTGGGGAACCGGGCCGCCAGCCAATGGCTGAACTCATCTTCGGTGAACGTCCCGCCAGCTAAGGTCCGGAAGGCGACGTTGTTGACGACGCTCTCGTGGAATTTGGTGGTCACGTCGCCAGCGCAGACCTCGGGGGGATCGAAGATCGGGCCGACCTGGTCGTGGTAGGCGACCTTGGCGCGCAGGTGGAGATTGTCGGTCGTCGACGAGGAGGTGAAGGTCGTCGGGACGATTTGATTGACTTGTTTGAGCGCGTCGGCCAGCTCGGTCCGCTCCATCAGCAGCGAGTTAACCTGGCTGTCGATTCGCTCGGCGAAGCGGATCTCCATGCGGCGCTGCGACTCGGCTTTGGAGTAGGGGAATTCCTCGCTGACGCGCTGCTGCACCACTTGGCTGCCCAGCGGCCCGCGGCCGGAGTTGATCCCCGTGATCTTCGCGTCCATCGCCCCGGAAACACGCGTGGGCTTCGCGACGAGCGAGTCGGAGACCAAAATCGGCTTGTTCGCCTTCAGGCGGCCGGTGCTGGTGGTATAGACCGTTACCCCCTGATTCACCCCGACCGATTTGCTCCTGAGCGTCGCGTCGAAGACGAGATTGATCTCGGCCTGATTGGGGTTTTCGACCAGGACGGGATAGGCCACGCCGTCGACGATCCCGTTGCCCCGCGTGTTGGTGCCGCGGATCACTTCGCTGATCTGCGTCGGTTCGTGGAAGGTGGTGGAACCGCCGGCGGTGAGCAGCTTGCCGGAGATATCGATCTGAATGTTCGGCGCCGGGAAACGCTTGTCCAAAAGCTCTTTGGCTTGGAGCAGCGCCTGCGATTTCGGCTGCTGTTCCAGCAGATAGGCCATCGAGTCGTTGAAGTACTCGGTCAGCGCGGGGTCGTTTTTCTCCAGGAGCCGAGCGATGTCGCGGCACACGTCGTTGACGGTGCGGGTGAAGATCTCGCGGCGCTCCTCGGTATGATTGGGGACGTCGTTGATGTTCAGGTAGCCCCTCAGCGCGTCGCGTGTCTGGGCAAAATAGGGGATCGCCAGGTCGACCGTGGGGTCGGTAAACCTGTCGAAAGCGCGGCTCATCAGATCGAAGTCGTCGCTGTCGCTGATGAGCATCCGCTGCAGTTCCTGCAGCCGCAGGTAGTTGATCCAACCCTCGGCGTTTGTCCGATTGTCGTGGTGGCTCAGAAAGTAATAGAGCTCTTTGACGTTGGTCTTAAGAAGCTGCCTGGCCTCGGCGATGGCGGCGGTCCGGTCCTCTTCGCGGTAGTTATCGGCGGCGCGGACGCACGCGTCGCAGAACTCAAGGACGAACTGCTGGTCTTTCTCCAGGAGGGTAGGGGTCTCGAAGGTCCCCTGACTGGTCGCGGCGCCGCTTAGCGCATGATCATTGACGGCCGGCGCGGAGGTGCTCCCGGAACCGATCATCGGACGGGCCAGGGTAACCGTCTGGGCCGAGAGCCCGCGGCAGAGGAC
>CADBTE010000438.1 GCA_902797455.1 uncultured Planctomycetota bacterium
ACAGCCAGAAAATGACATTCAGGAGAATCAGTTTGGTGATGCCGTAGTAGCGGCCGACCTTGTGGTCCGCTCCAAAACGCCAGCCGTCTTTATTGGCTTTTTTCCCCTGCTGGTTGATTTCTTTCATCTCCTCGGGGGTGAAAGCGCGCTTGGGGGCGTCTTTTTTCTCGGCGCCGATGCCCTGAGCCGCCGCTTGGCCCTGCGGTACGGCGACCGCGGAGGGAAGCACAAACAGGGCGGCCGCCGCCAGAATGACCCAGGGGAATGTAAATCGGATTGAATTCATAGAATACCCGGCTCCTTGACCTCGATACCCTTAAGGGCCATTTTCAGCGACTCGATATTCGGAGCGACTTCGAAAGCGGTAGCTCGGTCGATCTTTTTGGCTTGAACAAGGTTCTTCAAGCTCATGGTGAAGTCCTGCATTCCCTCCTGGGCGCCGATACGGATGGCGTCGGAGAGTTTTTCGTCCTGTTCCTCGAGGATCAGCTTGCGCACGGTCGGGTTGAACATCATAATCTCGACCGTCGGCACCCGCTGAACGCCGGGAAGAATCGACGGCAGCAGTTTTTGAGCCACGATGCCGCGCATGTTAAACGCCAGGGCGCTGCGGATCGCCTTGTGCATGCTCGACGGGAAGAGGTCGAGAATACGGCCGATGGTCGACGGCGCGGTCGAGGCGTGAATGGTTCCGAAGACAAGGTGCCCGGTTTCGGCGGCGTGAATCGCCGTTTCGAATGTTTCGCGGTCACGCATTTCGCCGACGAGCATGACGTCGGGGTCTTCACGAACGGCGTGCTTCATGCCGACCGAGAAGTCGACCACGTCCATGCCGATCTCGCGCTGGTTGATCAGGCATTTATCTTCGGTGAACATAAACTCGATCGGGTCTTCGAGCGTGAGGATATGCTTGTTGTAGTTTCGGTTGACCCAGTTGAGCATCGAGGCGATCGTGGTTGACTTTCCCGAACCGGTGACGCCGGCCAGCAGGATCATCCCCTGCGAGTACTTGCACAGCTCGTAGAGAACCGTCGGAAGGTGAAGGCCCTCCAGCTCGGGGATGAAGTTATTGATTCGTCGGGCGACCAGCCCGATATGCCCCATCTGCGTCAGGACGTTGACGCGGAAACGCCACTGCACCCCGTCGACCAGGCAGGTGTGGGCGAAGTCGGCGCCACCGTCGTTGTTGTAGATCTTGCGGTTGCGCTCATCCATCATCGGATAGATCAGACGGTTCATCTCCTCGTCGTCGATCGGGCCGCGGTTGAGGGTGCGCAGCTCCCCTTTGACGCGGATATAGGGGGGACGGTCGACTTTTAAGTGAAGGTCGCTCCCCTTGAGTTTGACCAGCGCTTTAAAGAGAACGTCGATCTCGAGCTCTTTTTTCCGGAAGGACCGAAGGGGGACATTTTGCTGATCATCTGACATGGGAGACCTCAGGCGTCGTGGAGGAACTGGTTCGCCAGTCGAGCAGACGCAGCTCTACCTGGCCGAAGTAATCGTTATAAACTATTTGGAACGCGATATCGAAAGCGGTCGCCGGATTGACGGCGAAAAGCGCGTTCATCTCGTCGACCCAATCGCCGCGCCCGAAGGCGACCGCCCGCCGCTCATCGCGGAACTGGCGGAATTTTGCCTGGAAGGTACGGCCGAGGGTATCTGTCGGTTCCGTGTTTTTGGCGGCGGCATCGGGAGCTTTCCCCGCCGCGGAGGCGCTTGCCGTTTTGCGGTTTTTCCCCCCGACGCGGCGGGCCGGGGCGCTGAGCGAGACCCCGTAGCTGACGAAGACCGGACGCGGATTGTCGGCGCCGAACGGGGCCAGCGCGTCGATTTCGGCAAGGGTCTTGTTGGTGTAGGCCGACAGGGGGAACTCGCCGTCGACGCGAAGGAGCGTTTTGCTCCCGGTGTCACGGTAATGCTCGGCGACATAGTCGCAAAACGCGCTGCGGAAAGCGTCGATGTTGTCGGAGCGGATACCGAGCCCGGCCGCCGCGGCGTGGCCGCCGAAGCGGGTCAGGTGCTCTTTGCACGCCTCGAAGGCGTTGTAAAGGTTGAAGTCCGAATCGGGGATGCCGCGGCCGCTCCCCGTGCCGGGGTCGTGATTCTGAAGCGAGATCATCACCGCGGGGCGATTGAACCGCTCGGCCAGGCGGCCGGCGACGATGCCGATGACGCCGGGATGCCAGGAGCCGCTGGCCAGGACGAACGCCGGGGCGTCCTCCCACGAGTCCTCGATCTGTTCGAGCGCCTCGCTCATGATCCGGCGTTCCAGTTTTTGGCGGCTCTCGTTGAGATTATTGATAAAGTGTGCCAGTTCTTTCGCCCGGCCGGCCGATTGTGTGATCAGAAGTTCCACCCCCAAACTGGCCAGCCCCATCTGACCGGCGACCGCCAGGCGGTCGGGATGTTCGAGCAGCGCCTTGGCGTCTTTCCAATTTTGCTCGTCGATTTCGTCTTTGGGGGACGACTCGCACAGAACCTCGCGGCCGGCGGCGTTGAGCCGCGGGGCGATCGAAAAGCCGATGTCCTCGCTGGTGATCTTTTTGCGGGCGCGCGTGGTGATTCCCGACTCGGCGACCAAGGCGCAAAGCCCGATCGGGACGTAACTTTCCGCCGGGGCGCTGTTTTCGCCCGGGAAGACCGCGCCGAAGCTCTTCTCCAGCGCGAAGCGGACGATGGTTCGGTTTTCGTCCCAAAGCGGGACGACGTCGGCGACCGTTCCCAGCGCGGCCAGACCAACCGCCTTGATCAGGAATCGCCGCTTTTCGGCGCTGACGCGGGACGTCCCCTCGGCGGCGCGCTCCAGCGCCCAAGCGAGTTTAAAGGCGACCGCCGCGCCGCACAGTTCGGGGAACGGGTAGGGGGGGACTTCTTCCAGAAGAATCCGCGGGTGGGTAATGGCCGCCGCGTCGGGGAGAATTTGCTTTCCCGTCTCGGGGTCGGTGAGGATGGTGTGGTGGTCGGTGATGACCAGGTCCAGACCGATTTGGCGCGCGTGAAGCGCCTCCTCCAATGACGAGATGCCGCAGTCGACCGTGACGACCATGCCGGTCCCCTCCTGCTTGAGGCGGTCGAGCGCGTCGCAGTTAAGACCATACCCCTCGTCGAGACGATTGGGAACGTAGTACTTGGCGCTGCCGCCGGCCAGGGTGATTGCCTCGACTAAAATGGCGGTGGCGGTCATGCCGTCGACGTCGTAGTCGCCGTAGACGGTGATCCGCTTTCCGGCGCGGATGGCGGCGAGAATCTTCTCGGCGGCGCCGACACACCCCGGCAGCTGCTCCGGAGGACGCAGCCCGGTGGAGAGATTCGGCGCGGAAAGCGCCGCGGCGACATCTTTGGGGCTGGTGATTCCCCGGCCGAGGAACAGCTGGGCCAGCAGAGGAGAGATGCGGGGCCCCAGGGGCGCGGTCTGTTGTATCAGGCGTTCCACACGCTGGGCGTCAAACGGGCGAGCGGCCCAATTTTTCTCCTCTTGGCGGGAACCGTCCGGCATTACTTTCCCCTGAAGTTGAAACGACTTTGGATTACTGAGCGACCGCGTCTTTTTGAGGCCATCTGTTAAAGAAAAAACTTACGCAGGCTTATCACGTATAGGATAACTGCCGCGGCCAAAAAAAACAAGGGGCAACAGAAACTTATGTCCCGCGCCCCTCGTGCAGAGAAAGGTTCGATATTTCGCGTTCCGGCTGTGTTTTGGCGCTCTTCGGCCCGCGCGCCGCGTCACCGCCCAAGAGGTGTCGTTTGCGACAAAACAACACCGCTGCGGCCGCTGACAAATTGATAGCGAGGCGGCAGCGCGGCAACCCCCAATAATCACTCCGGCGAAAGGATATTTCGCTGCCGGATCGGAAACTAACTTACTTTTTCTTCTCGACGTGCATCGTGTGCTTGCGAAGCCGCGGGGAATACTTCATAAGACGAAGCTTCTCACCGCCCGGCTTGCGGCGGACGATGTAGTTGTAATCACCGGTCTCTTCGCAGACCAGGTAAACCGTTTCGGCCTTTTTCTTGCTTCTTCCAGCCATTTGACTTTCCTGCCTTAAGTTTTATGTAAGTGGGAAGGTTTGCCCTTGATATGACCTAAATGCTTGTCAAAAATCGACGCTGAAATTATAATTGGGAGGTAGAGTATAAAAAGGGGGGGATACGCAAGGTGACGCCCTCCCCGGCGGGTTGTTTTTGCCGCCGGTTTCCCCCCGCCGCCCAAAAGGGCCCGCGAAGATACGCTCCGCGCGCGGCGAGGCCGCCGCCTGAGAAGGATCGTCGTTTTCCCCAGCCGCACAGTACCCCGCCATGAAAGACGTGACAGACAATCCTTTTGACCCCTCCGGCCCCTCTCCCGATCCCGAAAACCCGTCCGACCGAGATCCTTTCCTTGATGACGAATTCGGGAAAGAGGCGGTTCCGTTCGCCGACATCGACGACGATAACGACGAAAATAACACCGCTGAAGACA
>CADBTE010000439.1 GCA_902797455.1 uncultured Planctomycetota bacterium
ACGCAGCCCCCCGGCGTGATTAAACGCCTCGAAGACCGTCCCGCTGGCCAGCGCCCCGTCGCCGATCACGGCGAAGGTGTGGCGGTCTTCCCCGCCGCGAAGAAGAGAATCGGCCACGGTGATCCCGACCGCCGAGCCGACGGAGCAGCCGGCGTGCCCGGTCATAAACAGATCGTAGGGGGACTCGGCGGGATTGGGGTACCCCATCAGGCCGCCGAGGGTCCGCATCGTCTCGAACCGCGGGAAGCGCCCGGTGAGGAGTTTGTGGGGATAGCATTGGTGCCCGGTATCCCAGATGAGGCGGTCATGAGTGAAATCAAAGGTGGCGTGAAGGGCGATCGCCAGTTCGACCACCCCGAGGTTCGAGGCGAAGTGGACGCTGCGGGTTTCGGACAGGCGGCACAGAACGTAGCGGATCTCCTCGGCGAGATTTTTTAAATCGTCGAGGGAGAAGCGCGCCAGATCGGCGGGGGAGCGGATCGCCGACAGCAGCAGGGGGGCCCCGGCCAGGGCGTCCAGCGGCGGGGCCGCGCGGTCGTCCGGATCGGGACGGCCGATCCCCGGAGGGGTCTGGGTGAAGATTCTGTTTCTTGCCGCTGTCACGCTGGCTGCCTCACAGGACGAAACGCGTCAAAACGAATCAAAACGAATCAAAACGAATCAACGCGAATCAACGCGAAACACCGCCCCCCCGGCAAAGGGGGAAGCGGCGTGTCTGGGATATATATACTACTTAACCCGATTCCACAGCGACGAGACGGTCGTGTCAAGAGCCGTTCGGCATGGGTGCTCGGGGAAAAACGTCAGGGCATCCCGTGCCGTATCGATTTGCTTCCGTGCCTCCTCCCGACTGGCGTCGGCGCCGAGAACCGACGGGAAGGTGAGCTTCCCGGCCTCGGTGTCTTTGTGGAGGCGTTTGCCGACGGTGGTTTCGTCCCCCTCAAGGTCGAGAAGGTCGTCGGTGATCTGAAAGGCCATCCCCATCGCCCGGCCATAGCGGCACAGGGCGTCGACCGCCGCGGGGCCGGCACCGGCCGACACCGCGCCGAGCTGCACAGAGACGGTGATCATCGCGCCGGTCTTTCGGCGGTGGATCGCCTCCAGCAGGGCCCGCGTGCGCATCGACCGGCGCAGCGTTGGGTCCGCGGCGGCGAACGCCACGTCGTCGGCCTGCCCGCCGACCATCCCGCGGGCGCCGGCGGCTTTGGCCAGCAGCGCCGCGCAGCGCGCCGACACGGCCGAAGAGGGGATCTCGGCGATCGTCTCAAAGGCCAAGGTCAGCAGGGCGTCGGCGGCGAGGATGGCGGTCGCTTCGTCGAACCGGCGGTGGCAGGTCGGCTGGCCGCGCCGCAGGTCGTCGTTATCCATCGCGGGGAGATCGTCGTGAATCAGCGAATAGCAATGGATCATCTCGACCGCGCAGGCGGCCGGCATCGCGGGCAGGCACGCCGCGAGGAGCCGTTCGGCTGTGAACGGTTCGGCGGCGGTATCCCCGCCGGCGCACAGACCGCAGGCCAGCAGCGCCAAAACAGGGCGCAGCCGCTTGCCGGGGGCCAGAAGACTGTAGCGCATCGCCTCCCGCAGCCGGTCGGGGCAGCCGCCGGACAGTTCGGTTCGGCGCGACAGCTGAGAATCGATCGCTTCCCGCAGGGTCGAGCTTAAAAGGGCGTGCATGGCAGAGGGACCCAAATACCGTCGCGGGGGTTATTCGCCGAAGAGGGAGTCTCCCCCGCGCTCTTCCGGACGGGGCTTAGAGCGCCGGCCCTGGGCGACACGGGTCGATCCGCGGCCGGCGGAGGTGGTATCGCTTTTGAATTCCGCCGGATCGATCGGCTCGACCTGGACCGAGCCGTCGGCGGTGATCCCTTTGAGCGCCTCGAAACGCTGCCGCACCAGCCCCAGCTCGCGGCGGCAGTGCTGAAGCAGGAGCATCCCGTTTTCGTACTGAACCAGCGAGTCGGCCAGGGGGAAGCGCCCGCTTTCGAGGGAGCGGACGATCGAATCGATTCTCTGCAGCGCCTCCTCGAACGAAAGGGAAGCGATCTGCTCTTCGGTGAGCTTGGCGTTTGCCTCGGAAGAATCGGCAGGCCGGTTTAAGTTCGCGCTCATAGGTATCTTTTACAGATAAAATCTTACGGCAGTGCGGGGAAAACGGTCGTCTTTAGTCGTGCGCGGGGTCTTCTAGTCGTCCGCGGCGTCTTCGATGTCGTCGATCGAGATGCGGAGCATTCGGTCTCCCTGTTCGATGGCGTCGACCACGTCCTGCCCTTCGATCACCCGCCCGAAGACGGTGTGCTTCCCGTCCAGCCAGGGGCAGGGGACGTGGGTGATGAAGAACTGCGAGCCGTTGGTGTTGGGACCGGCGTTGGCCATCGACAGGACGCCGGGGCCGTCGTGCTTCAGCTCGGGGACGAACTCGTCATCGAACATATAGCCCGGACCGCCGGTGCCGGTGCCGAACGGGCAGCCCCCCTGGATCATGAAGTTCGGGATGACCCGGTGGAACGTCAGGCCGTTGTAGAACCCCGCCTTGGCGAGTTTCTCGAAATTTTCGACCGTCTTCGGGGTTTTGTCGTGGAACAGTTTCAGGCGGATAATTCCCTTTTCCGTTTCGATCGTGGCTACTTTCACGCTGATTCCTTTACGCTGGTCTTTGATTCTTTAGGGTGAACGGTTGTTTGAGGATGAACGGTTGTTTCTATATTGGGGCGCTCTTCCCCCTAAGAGCCGCCGACGGGGCAAGCGCCGCCGGCCGCCCTTATAAAAACACAGGGGTGTGATTTTTAAATTATTCCCACTCGATCGTTGCCGGCGGCTTGGGACTGATATCGTAGACCACCCGGTTGATCCCGTCGACCTCGGCGAGGATTCTGCGCGAGATTTTGTCGAGCAGCTCGTAGGGGAGGCGGGCCCAATCGCCGGTCATGAAATCGGTCGTCGTGATCGCGCGGATGGCGACGGCGTTGTCGTACGAACGCTCGCCGTTTTTCACGCCGACGCTGCGCACCGGCAGCAGGACCGCGAAGACCTGCTGGGTTTTTTCCATCCACCCGGCGGCGCGGATCTCCTCACGGACGATGGCGTCGGCCTCGCGGAGGATATCGAGCTTCGGTTTGGTCAGCTCACCGAGGCAGCGCACACCCAGACCCGGGCCGGGGAACGGCTGACGGGAGGTGATCTCTTCGGGGAGACCAAGCTCGCGGCCGACCGCGCGGACATCTTCTTTGTAGAGCAGACGCAGGGGCTCGACCAGCTCGAACTGTAAATCGGCGGGCAGCCCCCCCACGTTGTGGTGGAACTTGATCAGCGCCGAGGGGTTGTCTTTGGTACCGCCGCTTTCGACGATATCGGGGTAGATGGTCCCTTGGGCGAGGAACTTGGCCCCGTCGATCTTGGCGGCCTCATCGGCGAAGACATCGATGTAGAGCTTGCCGATGATCTTGCGCTTTTCCTGCGGGTCGGTCACCCCCTTGAGGGCGTCGAGGAAGCGCTGTTCGGCGTCGACGACCACCAGACGGGTCTGGAACGTCTTGGTGAAAACCTCGGCGACCGCGTCGATCTCTCCCTTGCGCATCAGGCCCGTATCGACGAAGATGCAGGTCAGCTGCTTGCCGACGGCGCGGGAGACCAGGGCCGCGACGACCGCCGAATCGACCCCGCCGGAAAGCCCGCACACGACGCGATCCGAACCGATCTGTTCC
>CADBTE010000440.1 GCA_902797455.1 uncultured Planctomycetota bacterium
CGCATAATCAAGTGCGCGTCAATCTTCTCGACCAGGTCGATCACCACACTGACGGCGATCAGCAGACTGGTACCGCCGAAGAAACCGGCGACGACATAGTCGACCCCCATCGTCGCGGTGATGATCGTCGGAACGATCGCGATGATCGCCAGAAAGGCGGCGCCGACGTAGGTGATGCGAATCATCACCTTCTCGAGATAGTCGGCCGTTCGGCTGCCGGCGCGGTGTCCCATAATGAACGAGCCATGATTCTTAAGGTTCTCTGCCATATCCTTCGGGTTGAACGTCACCGCCGTCCAGAAGTAGCAGAAGAAGAAGATCAAGGCAATCTCCATGAGGACATAGAGATAGGAGTTGCCGCGGCTGAAGATGTTGTTGCAGACGTAGCAGAACTTTCCCCAGCCGGTGGTGGGGTCGGCCCCCTGAGCCAGCCAGGTGAAGAGGAACTGCGGGAAGAGCAGAAGACTGCTGGCGAAGATGATCGGCATGACGCCCGCCTGATTGACGCGCAGCGGCAGATACTGACGGGTACCACCGAAGACCTGGCGGCCGCGGACATGCTTGGCGCTTTGCGTCGGGATCTGACGCTGTCCCTTGGTCACAAAAACCACCCCGATCACGACCAGGACAAAGAGGATAATGAGGATCGCCACTGTCCCGACGTTGTCAAGGGTCTGGCCGTCGTTGTTCGAGGCCAGCTTCCACAGCTCGGTGAAGGCACTCGGGGCGCGGGCCAAAATACCAGCCATAATCAGAAGACTGATACCGTTGCCGATGCCGTACTCGTCGATCTGCTCCCCGAGCCACATCAAAAACGCGCTGCCCGTGGTCATGATCAAAACCGCCAGCCACAGCCAGCCGAACGTCAGCTGGCCGGTCGGTCCCACGCACGTGGCGAGGAACGTCGTCTGCGTGCCGTGTTCCTGCATCTGAGAGACCGCCTGCGAGTTGAGCATCCCGATGTAAAGGTAGCTCTGGAGAACGCAGATCGCGATCGTCGCGTAACGGGTATATTCGTTGATCTTCTTTCTTCCGCTCTCCCCCTCCTTCTGGAGTTTCTCCAAAGGAGCCCAGACCGTTCCCAAAAGCTGGAAGATAATCGACGCCGAAATGTAGGGCATAATTCCGAGGCCGAAGATCGTCATGTTGTCGAGCTGAGTACCGCTGAAGACGGCGACGCGGTTAAGGAGGTCGGCAAAATTGCCGCCGGCCAGCGTCGCGTGAAGCCCTTGCTCGTTGACCATAGGCAGGAAGATATTCCAACCAAGACGATAGACAGCCAAAAGACCGAGCGTGAGGAGAATCTTTTTTCTCAGCTCGGTGATAGAGAACATGATGCGAATTTTTTCAAACATCTGTCTATTCCTCGAATTTCCGCCTAGGAGAAACGGTTCCTACAAAAATTCAGCAGTCGAAAACGACGCCGACTGCTGAATCTTCCGTATCCTTTCGAACGGTTAGGCCTTCTTGACCTTCGTCCGCATCTTGTTTTTCACCACAGGCTTCTTGCGGGGAAGGATCTCCACTTTTCCGCCCGCCTTTTCGATGGCAGCCTGGGCTCCCTTGCTGACCGAGTGCGCCTTTACCGTGTAAGCGCCCGGAAGCTCGTCATTGCCGATCACCTTAACATAACCGTCGCGCGCGGCGACAATCCCCTTGGCCCGAAGCAGCTCGGGGGTAACCTCGTCGGCCGGGTTGACGTTGGCGGCAATCAGCTGAAGGGTGACGCTCGAGACCTTATCGGCGAAGCGCTTGTTATTAAAACCGCGCTTCGGAATACGGCGGGCAACCGGCATCTGGCCGCCTTCGAACGCGGCCGAAAGCGAGAAACCGGCGCGGGAACCCTGACCGTTCATACCGCGGGCAGCCGTCTTACCGGCACCACTGCCGGGTCCGCGGCCAACACGATTGGGACGACGATGTTTCTGAATGCCGGAGTTGGCGTCGGTAATATTGGCAATTCGCTCGTTGTTTTCGCTCATCACAGATTCACTCCTCTGAGTTTCATAACGTCCTCTTTCGAACGGAGACTATACAGAGCGTCGACGGTCGCCTTAACAAGGTTCGTCGGATTCGTGCTTCCGTAGCTCTTCGTCAGAATATCGTGGATGCCACACGCCTCGCAGACGGCGCGCACGGCGGCTCCGGCGATCACACCGGTACCGGGACGGGCGGGGATCAGGACGACTTTTGTCGCGCCGAAGGTCCCGACGACCTCGTGCGGAATGGTGGAGCCATCCAGACGAACGCTGGCCAGCTTGCGGGTACCGTCCGTAGTCGCCTTGGCGACGGAAGGGGGAACCTCGTTGGCTTTGCCGTAACCCCACGCGACTTTGCCCCTGCCGTCGCCGACAACGACCAGCGCCGCGAAGCTGAACCGGCGACCGCCCTTGACGGTTGCCGCGCAACGGCGAACTTTCACAAGCTTCTCGATCTGCTTACTGTCTTCCTGAGTTCTATCGCTTGACATATTTTTAACACTCTTTGCTGATCGGTTGATCGGTTGTTTTATGCACCTTCAAGAGCCCTTAAGCCCCTTAACCGCCTAAGGAAAGACGGCCCTGCTATTTCTTTGCCTTCGCTCCCCCCTTGGCGGCGGAACCCTTCGCGCCCTTGGCCGGGGCGGCTTCCTCGGCGGCCGACTTGGCGCCGAGATCCAGACCAGCGTCACGGGCGGCGTCAGCCAGCGCTTTGACGCGGCCGTGGTACTTATGGCCGCTGCGGTCCAGCGCGGCCTCGGTGACGTTGGCGGCCTTGGCGCGCTCGGCGATCATCTGGCCGATAACGGCCGCGCCTTCGCAGTTCCCGCCGGACTTGCCGGAGGCTTTGAAAGCCTTTTCGACCGAACTGGCGGCGGCCACGGTCTTATGGACCTGGTCATCGATGATCTGGGCGTAAATATGCTTCGCGCTGCGGAAGACAGAAAGACGCATCCGGTCGGTGTGACGCTTCACGGCGTTCGTGACGCGGAACTTACGAACCTGACGCTGTCGATTCAGACGTTTTTGCTTTCTCACGGTTTCACTCCAAATGATCTTTAACTTGGTGAGCGACTGTATACGCTCTGTAAAGCGAAGCTCGAAAAAGCACCGCTTGCGCGCGGCGCCGGCCCTGCGATATCAAGGCCGCTGAGATAGACATAAAACGCCATTTTAGCAGAGAAAGGGCTTATGTCTACCCGCTTTTTCAAGCGGCGAGCGGATGCCCGGCAGAGTTTATTTCTTCCCGGCCGCCTTGCTTTCCTTGCGGCGAATGACCTCGCCCTCGTATTTGAGCCCTTTGCCCAGATACGGCTCGGCCTTGCGGATGGCGCGGACCTCGGCGGCGAACTGACCGACCAGCTGCTTGTCGCAGCCGCTGATGGAGACGTGCTGCTGATCGGTGCAGACGACCTTCAGGCCGGCGGGGATCTTCTTGTGGATCTCATTGGCGAAACCGGCACGAACCTGGAGGGTATCGCCGGCGACCGCCATCAGGTAACCGGTCCCGAAGATCTCGAGCTTTTTCTCGTAACCGGCGGTAACACCGACGACCATATTCTGAATCAGAGCGCGGAACAGGCCGTGCATCGCGTTGCCGGTGCGGGTTTGATCGAGCTGCTCGACCAGAATTTGCTTTTTGTCGGCGTCAAAGGTAACACCAACCTCGGGACGAAAGACCTGGGTCAGTTCTCCTTTGGGGCCCTTCACGGCGATTTCGTGATCTTTGACCGAAACGGTGACGCCATCGGGGACGACAACCGGTTTCTTTCCAATTCTTGACATTACTCCACCTATAAATTCCTATTGGGAAAAACACCCCCCGCACTTTGGCGGAAACGGCACTTAAACCCGGCTTGCGCAACGCTGCAAACACCGGACAGCAGTACCAACTGCGGGATCAACGGGCGTTTTCTGTTATTGCTCTTGTGAAAAACGGGGACCGCGAAATCACCAAACCTCGCAAAGAACCTCGCCGCCAACATTCTGGTCACGGGCCTCTCGATCGCTGATCACCCCCTTGTTGGTGCTCAGCACGCGGATTCCAAGACCGCCGAGGACAGGCTGCAGATCTTTCGGACCGCAGTAGTAACGGCGTCCGGGCTTGCTGATTTTACGGATTCTCTGAATGACACACTCACCGTTGGATCCGTACTTCAGGAGGATATTGATGGAACGATACTTTCCTTCCCCCTGGACTTCGTATTCCCAAATGTACCCCTCGCGCTTGAGGACGTCGGCGACCTGGCACTTCAGCCGGGAGTAGGGGATCGACACAGCCACACGCTCGACTTTCAGAGCGTTACGGATGCGGGTCAGCATATCGGCAACAGGATCAGTAGTCATAGTCTCTTATCGCTCCTTGTATCACCAGCTCGCTTTCTTGACGCCCGGAATCAGACCTTTGTCGGCCAGTTCACGAAAACAGATGCGGCAGACGCCGAACTTGCGATAGACCGCGCGGGGCCGACCGCAGATCTTGCACCGGTTCTCACGGCGAGTACTGAACTTCGGCTCACGGTTGGCTTTATTAATTTTGGATTTGCTTGCCATCGTCTTGTATGTTCCTTGATATCAACGGTTCCTGGCTCTAGTGCGGAGCGTTATCCTTCTTGAACGGCATACCGAACTCTTTGAGGAGTTCGCGGGCTTCGTCATCGCTTTCGACATTGGTCACGAACGTGATGTTCATACCTTGGCTCTTGGTATACTTGTCCGGGTTCAGCTCGGGGAAGACCAGCTGTTCGGAAAGGCCGAGGTTGTAGTTCCCATGATGATCGAAGCTCTTCGGGTTCAGACCGCGGAAGTCACGAACACGGGGGAGAACGATCGAGATGAGACGATCCATGAACTCGTACATGCGGGCACCGCGCAGTGTCACTTTGCAGCCGATCTGCATCCCCTCACGGAGACGGAAGCCGGCGATGCTGCGGCGGGCGACGGTAACCACGGGCTTCTGGCCGGAGATCTGGGTCAGGACATCGACGGCCTCTTCGAGGTACTTCTTGTCCTGGATCGCGCTTCCGACCCCCATATTCACGACGATCTTCTCGAGCTTCGGGACCGTGTGAATATTGGTCTTGTTCAGTTTCTTAGTCAGCGACTCAATGATCGTCTGGTTGTATTTTTCTAACAGTCTCGGCGTCATAGTTCTTCCACTTTTGATTTCTATTCAAAAACGCTTCCGCTCTTTCGAGCAGGTTAACCGCCGCGTCCTATACTCACTCGATCACGGCATTGCACTTCTTGCAGAAGCGCACTTTTTTGCCATTCTCGTCGACGCGGGCACCGACACGAGTCGGCTTGCTGCAGGTCGGGCAGACCAGCATCACCTTCCCCACGGGGATAGGCATGTTCTTGGAGAGACGACCGCCCTGTACGTTCTTTTGCGAACGCCTGACATGGCGGAAGACCTCGGCGGCTCCGGCAACGGAAACCATCTGGTTCTCGCGGTCCACCTTGATCACCTTGCCCTGCGTCCCGCGATCTTTGCCGGAGAGGACCTGAACAGTGTCATCCTTCTTGATTCTCATCAGACCACCTCACTCGCCAAAGAAATGATTTTCATAAAGCCGAGATCGCGGAGTTCACGAGCAACGGCTCCAAAAACACGAGTTCCGCGGGGGTTCTTGTCGTTATCGATCAGGACAACCGCGTTGGAGTCAAAGCGGATGTAACTCCCATCGTCACGACGGGTCGGGCTCGTGGTTCGGACGATGACCGCCCTCACGACGGAACCCTTCTTAATGGGGCTGCCGGGAATGACCGACTTCACGGAACACACGATAATATCGCCCAGACCGGCGCAGCGGCGATGGGTTCCCCCAAGCACCTTAATACACTGGAGCTCTTTGGCTCCCGCGTTGTCCGCCGCATCCAAACGTGTTTGCATCTGGATCATGGTGATTCACTCGTTTATATCTGAATGTGACTTTGACTTAAGTACGAATTGACCCTTGCCGCGTCTCACTGAGCCGCGGAGATATCAATTTTTTCCGCTTTGCGGAGGATGCTCACCAGCTTCCAGCGCTTCATCTTCGAGATCGGACGGCACTCTTCGATCTCTACGGTATCACCGACGGAGGATTCGTTGTTCTCGTCGTGAACGTAGCATACGGTCCGAGTACGGACATACTTGCCGTACTTCGGGTATTTCATCATCCGGGGGATCTCGACCCGGCGAGTCTTTGCCATCTTGTCGGTCTTAACGACTCCGACGACCTTCAGTTTAGGCATATCTTACCTCTGTGTCTGGCTGACTGTGCTTTGTCTGGCTGACTTTACCTTGTCTGGCTGACCGAAAAAGTCCCGCCGACATAACTCTTTTATCCATACCCGCAATCGGTGAGCAAAAGGCCGGCCGATTCCGCGCCCGAAGCGCTGGCGGTGGGTTGTTACTGATTCGATTCGGCTTCGGCCGCCTGCGGCTGAGCTTCAACCACCTGCGGCTGGGCTTCGGCCGCCTTCATCTCGGTTTCGATCGTCTTGAGGCGGGCGATCAGCTTCTTCGCCTTCTTGACCTCACTGGGAGAATCAAGACGCTCCATCTTCGACTGAACACGAAGCTTGAAAAGCTTAGCGGTCGTTTCCTTGAGGAGACTGGCACGCTGCTCCACGCTCATTTCACGCAATTCTTTCGCTGTATCTTTCATAGTTCCCCTCCTGCTGTCAGATCGTCCTGCGACGGATCATCCTGCACTTGACAGGCATCTTGTGAGCCAGACGGTTGAAACACAGCTTCGCGGTCTCTTCGGGTACACCGCTGATCTCGTACATCACCGTACCCGGATGGACAACGGCTGCCCAGTACTCCGGCTCCCCCTTTCCCTTACCCATACGGGTCTCCAGCGGAATCGAGGTGACCGACTTATGGGGGAAGATGCGGACGTACAACTTACCTTCGGTGCGGAGGTACTGCTGAGCGGCAATACGTCCCGCTTCGATGGTCTTGGCGTTGATCCAGCCGGCTTGGAGGGTTTGAAGACCGAAGTCGCCGAACGAGACCAACTGACCACGGGTGGCGTTACCTCTTATACGCCCTCTTTGAATTTTTCGATGCTTTACTCTTTTGGGCATTCTGGCCATTGTTATCGTCCTCGCTTTGCTCGCCTTGATTAATCCAAACCTGAATTCCGATATGACCCTGCGCGATCTTCGCCTCGGTGAAACCGTAGTCGATCTTCGCGCGGATAGTCGACAGCGGAATCGACCCCTGCGATTGCTTTTCGCAACGCGCCATTTCGGCGCCGCCAAGACGGCCGGAGAGCTGAATCTTGATGCCCTCGGCGCCGGCGGCCATCACTTCTTCCATCGTCTTCTTCATCGCGCGACGGAAGCCGACTCTTCTGACTAACTGCTCTCCGATCCGACCGGCGATGATCTGAGCCACCAGCTCGGGGCGCTTGACGTCCTCGATGACAAGGTTGACTTTACGGCCGGTCAGTTTCTGGAGTTCCTGCTTAAGCTCCTCGGACTTCTCTCCCTTGCTGCCGATCAT
The DNA here is from genome assembly GCA_902797455.1 of uncultured Planctomycetota bacterium. Classification (GTDB taxonomy): domain Bacteria; phylum Planctomycetota; class Planctomycetia; order Pirellulales; family Thermoguttaceae; genus RUG695. Next base: position 7,477 of record CADBTE010000440.1, read on the forward strand.
AATACCGGAGCGGCCGGTAGAAATGACAACACGGACTTCGTCGCGGGTGCGCTCGATTTCGACCCGAGCGATCGCCGGATCGATCGGACGGCCTTCACGATCTTTGTACTCGCGCTTCGCGACAAAGGAACGGATCTTCTGATCTTCCACCAGGAGGGTGGCAAATTCCTTTTTCGGCGCATACCAACGGCTCTTCCAATCCTCGGTGATGCCGGTCCGGAACGCGACAGGATTAACTTTCTGTCCCATAATGACTCTCTGGTTCTTTTACTGTATTTATTTCAGCGGCAAGGCCCCAATGCTCCGTTTGAACTTCGCCAGCGGGACCACGGGCCGCGCCTTAGGGCGACCCGCACGGCTGATTTAGCCCAACACCACGGTAATATGACACATACGCTTCTTAATCATGCTCGACATACCGCGAGACTTCGGACGGAAGCGTTTGAACATCGGACCACCATCGACACGCACATCTTCAACCACGAGGTTGTTCGGCTCGGGATTGTTCTGATCCTCGGCGTTGGCAATGGCACTTTTGACAGTGGCCTCGAGCAAACGCGCGCCGCGATTCGGGAAGCAAGCGAGAATATCCATCGCCTCGTCGGCGAACTTGCCCCGGATCAGATTCGCGAAAGGACGAACCTTCTGAGCGCTCATCACAGCAAATTTGTGCTTGGCGACATACTGTTGTTTGACTTGATCTTCCATCGAAACACCCTATCTGTTTGTTGAACCTTAATGGCTCAAGCGTAGCATGCTAAACTCGTTCACCGAGGTGAGTGCCGATTTCGTCTTTCACGCCGCGAGCGGGAGAAAGGGAAAACCGGCAGTCACGGCTATTAACGCTTACCCTTACCGCCATGACCGCGGAAGATACGAGTCGGAGAGAATTCGCCGAGGCGATGGCCGACCATCTCTTCGGTAACGAACACCTTGACAAAGATCTTGCCGTTGTGAACCATGAAGGTATGACCAACGAATTCGGGCAGAATGGTACACGCGCGCGCCCAAGTGGTCACGGGGTCTTTCCTGTTCTGCTGATTGAGTTTTTCAACCTTCTCGTAAACGTTGTGGTCGACGAAAGGCCCTTTTTTCCTAGATCTACTCATCGATTTCGCCTGTATTTCGTGTTACGCTGCTAAGAGCAACCTTGATGACCTTGACTTTGCGCCGCTTATCAACCAAGCTTCAGGACGCCGTAACGGCGGCTGCGACGGCGGCGGATGATCGCCTTGTTCGTCGGCTTCTTGTGCTTTCTGGTCGACGTACCCTTCGTCGGCTTGCCGGTCGGGGTAACCGGATGACGACCACCCTTGGTACGTCCTTCACCACCCCCGTGCGGGTGGTCAATCGGGTTCATCGCGGTGCCGCGGACATAGGGGCGGCGCCCCATCCAGCGGCTGCGGCCGGCCTTGCCGATCACGATGTTCATGTGGTCGCCGTTGCCGACAATACCAATAACCGCGCGGCAGGCGGACGGAACACGGCGAATTTCACCCGAAGGAAGGGTGATCTGCGCCCAATCATCCTCGCAGGCGACCAGGGTTGCCTTGGTACCGGCGGCGCGGCACATCTTGCCGCCGCAGCCGGGCTGAAGCTCGATATTGTGGATCTCGGTTCCGAGCGGAATTTCGTTCAGAGGAAGGCAGTTTCCGGTGACCGGAGCCGACTTGGTACCGCTGACGACGGTATCGCCCGCCTTAAGCCCCTCGGGGGCGACCATATAGCGCTTGGTGCCGTCTTCGTAGACGAGCAGCGCGATACGGGCGGTGCGGTTCGGATCATACTGAATCGAGTCGACGACGGCCTTCATCCCGTCTTTCACGCGGCGGTAATCCAGCACGCGGAGCTTGCGCTTGTGACCGCCGCCTCGATGACGGACGGTGATGATACCCTGGTTGTTGCGGCCGTTGGTACGCCTCTTCGGACGAAGAAGGGACTTCTCGGGAACAGCGCCCTTGGTCAGTTCGGAGAAATCGCTCACGCTCATATTCCGCCGGCCGGCGTTATTCGGTTTGTATACTCTAATCCCCATGGTAGTTATCCTTGTGTCTTTAAGCGTCTTTTCGTATTCGAAGCGTCGCTTCCGTTAGAAGATGTCGATGCGATTCTCCTGATCGAGCGTGACCATCGCTTTCTTCCAGTTCCTGGTCTTACCGAGCTGGCGGCGGGTCCGGCGAACCTTGCCCGGACGGTTTTGGATATTGACCGAAACGACCTTGACTTCGAAGAGCTCCTCGACCGCCTCTTTGATATCCTGCTTGGTCGCCAGCGGATTCACCTCGAAGGTGTAGGTGTTGCGGGAATCCGCGTTGAACATACCCTTTTCGGTAACGATGGGGCGAAGAACCACTTGGTAAGGTTCCAGCTTGATTTTCTTTTCGTTATTCTGAGCCATATCTGTGCTCCGCCTATAGTTGATTTGCACGTCGTCTTGTTTTGATTGCTCGCCGATCAACGCCCGATCACTCGGCAGCCGACGGGTTGATAAACGCTTCCATCGCCGCCTTGGTCAGAAGAAGCTCCTTCGGCTTGAGAATCTCGAAGGCATTCAGTTCGCTCACGGGGCGGACGGAAACGCGGGGGAGATTGCGCGCGCTTTTGTAAACGTTGGTGTCGACCGATTCGGTCACGATCAAAAGCGAACTGGCGATGGAGAGATTCTTAAGAACAGCGGCGATCTCTTTGGTCTTGGGGGCATCTACGGTGAGGGCATCGATGATCTTGACAGCTTCGGCGCTGATCTTCGAGGCCATCGCCATGCGGGTCGCGGCGCGCAGACTCTTGCGCGGGAGACGATAGTGCCAATCGCGCGGGGAGAGGGCGAAGATATGGCCGCCGCCGCGACGCACACCGCTGCGCTTGTGACCGGCGCGTGCGTTGCCGGTACCTTTCTGGCGGTACATCTTCTTGCGGCTTCCGGAGACCTCACCGCGGGACTTGGTCTTGACGGAACCCTGGCGAAGGTTGGCCTGGTACATCACGACGGCGTCATGAAGAAGCTGCTTGCTGATCGTCGGGGCCATCGCGGCGGTATCGACTTCAAGCGTACCGACCTGGGCGCCTGTTTTATCGTAAATCTTTAGACTTGCCATAGTTGTACTCTATATGAATGCTCTGAAGGTTCTCATTGATTACCGACTGCCGCCTACACTAGGCGAGACGCCACTTATTGGCCTTCGGAGCCGGGAGCTTGTTCGTCGGACGAATGGTGACCAGACCGCCGACCGGCCCGGGGACCGCGCCGCGGATGATCAGCAGATTATTCTCTTTGTCGATCTTCACGACCTTCTGATTGCGGACGGTGCAGTTAGTATTGCCGTACTGACCGGGCATTCTCTTCCCCTTGGGGGTACGGCTCGGGTATGCCGAGCAACCGGTGCTTCCGAGGTGACGGTGGCACTTTTTCACACCGTGCGTGGCGCGCTGACCGGAGAAGTTGTGACGCTTCATGGCGCCGGAGTAGCCGCGCCCTTTGCTGACGCTCGAAACGTCGACGGCGACAGTGTCGGCGAAGATGTCAACATCGAAGCTTTGGCCGACTTCGATACCGTCCACAGCGGTGCGGAACTCACGAATATAGCGCTTCGGCGCGCAGCCGGCCTTGACCTTCGGCTCAATCCCCTGCTCCGCGCGCTTGGCCGAACGCTTCCCCTCGAAGTTGGAGATGTGACCGAGTTCGGCCTGGGTAGCCAAACGTTCGGGCTTATCTTTAAAACCGATCTGAACGGCCTCGTAACCGTCCTTCTCCATCGTTTTGACCTGCAGAACGCAGCACGGACCCGCCTGAATCACGGTCACGGGGATCACATCTCCCTGTTCGGTGAAGAGCTGGGTCATTCCGACTTTCTGACCGAGTAAACCGATTCCCATTTGCTTTTTATCCTTCGTTAGAAAAATATTTACCGCCTCATTTTTCGCTTAACGCTCGAACTGCGGCGGCTGCGCATTGCGACCCGGGCAATAAAATGCCTTTAAGGAAGGTCGATACGTGAATCAATGGCTGCCAAGCACGCGGTTTTATCCTTGGCGGCAGCCACACATGGTTCTTATTGCTTCTTGGCTTTGATCGCTTTGATCTTGATGTCAACACCGGCCGGCAGCGACAGTTTGTTGAGTTCGTCGATCGTCGCGGTGGTCGTCTCGAGGAGGTCGATCACGCGCTTGTGCGTACGAATCTCGAACTGCTGACGGGCCTTCTTGTCGACATGCGGACTCGACAGAACCGTATAACGCTCGATTCTCGTCGGAAGCGGGATAGGACCGCGAACATTCGAACCCGTCTTTTTGGCCGTATCAACGATCTCGGACGCGCATTTGTCGAGAACGGTGTGGTCAAAACCCTCCATCCTGATACGGATGATTTCATTTCCAGATGCTGACACGATAAAACCTCCAGGTTATTTCTTATGTCCGTGAATCCCGCTTGCCAAGCTTCTTCGCGGCTTTGACCGCCCAGACAAACGCAGCGCGCCACCCAGAAAAAACGGCCGTCAGCCCGAGTCTTCCGGTGGTGCCGCCCACGCTGAATCCGGCTCGGCCCGGCATTCACCGACCCGAGCGAAAAGCGGTCACGCCCAACTGTGTTCAACTTATGGAGTCATTCATTTTTCGCAGTCGCCTCAGAACATTGTCCCCGTGTATAGAGTGGAGTGGGAACACTTCGCGATGAACGGTCCGGGCGTTTCGACTACCGGCTTGGAGCTCCCGCACAAAAGCGCTCTCACGCCAAGAGTGAAGGATCACTCGCCCCCAAGATTTCGTCTGGAGGGGGAAGCCCGATAAAAGACGGACTCTTGCCCCCTTATCGAGATACCGCACACGGCACCGGTCTAGAGGTAATTTGCGAAAGTGAATATCGAAGGCCAAGTATAAATCAACCCACAGCGCGGAAAAGGGGGGCGCGCTTGCAAAAAGAGCGAAAAAACGAAAAAAACCGGAATTTCCCCGGGCGATGATAAGCTTTTTTCACCATTCGGGGAAGAGGAATTTTACCCACAGGTGAAAACCAAGGGGCCGGCGCGAAAGAGAAATCACCAAACGGGGAGCAAAAATTCGGCCGGGCCGAAGAACCTTTCACCGCTGACTTTCCGCCGCATGGCGAACGCGTTCAAGAACAGACTCCACGGGACATCGAAGCGCGAGTTCCTTTCCCTCGCCCCGGGCACGGCGCAGGAGAGGGTATTTTCCGGAGAAAAATGCCCGTACTTTCAGCCAGAACGAGCCGCCGCGGTAAAGCGGGAGCGTCTGACCGTCGGCCAGGGGAAGCCATCGGCATTGGAGAAACTCGGAGTACTTCCAGAAGCTGAACAGGTCAACCGGCTCTTCGGCGACGTCGCGAAGCTCCAGCCGAACCGTGTCGTCGCGGACAACCTTCATCCCCAGGGCGCTGACCAGCAGAGCCGCGTCGATCATCGCAAAGTCCAGAGGAATTTCCTCGGGCCAGTTCAGCTCGGCGAGAACCTCACGGCGGAAGAACGCCGAGAATCGGGTAGGAGTCAAAACCCCGTCGTCGGGACCGGGCTGCTCGGCCGCGGCGTCGATCTTTCCGTCGGGGTGGTAGATCCACCCGGTATGGCGAACCGTTTCCCCCTCGGAAGACTCTTCGATCAGGGGAACAAGCGCCGCGGTGCCGCCGGTCTTAAAACTCGAAACGGCGCGCACGTCCCACCCTTCGGTCACGACGACACCGCACAGAAGAATCTGGACCACCGGCGCGGCGGCACAGCCGAGCGCCAGTTTCACGCAGTCGATCAGACCGGCCTCTGGATCGGCCGAAAGGAACCTCACCCCCTCTTCCTGAATAGAGTAACTGTCACTGTACTGACCGGCGTTCACCACGAGAATCTGCAGTCCGTCGGACCGGCACTCCAGCACCGACGCCAGCGTCTCTTCCAAGAATTCGACAGGCGTCCCCGTGTGAAAGGGGATAATAACGGTCAGGTCAGGCACGTTACGGATGGTCCTTGCAGACAGTGTCTCGGCAGACAGTTTTCGGTCTTTGCAGACAGTTTCGGCGGGGGGTATCGTTTGAAGGAGCGTTTCCCACGCAAGGGGCCCGGGGAGAGGTACGTTCTTGCCCCCCGCCCAAGTTTGGGGGCAATTTTAACAGAAATTCCAACAGAAAAAAAGGGGATTCCCTTTCCCCGCCAGAATACGCGCTTTACCGAGCCGATCTGTGTCCCCCTCTTTCAGACGGGCAAAAACGCTCTTCCCGCGAAACCCTTTCTTACCCGCGGCAAAACGGGTACAATCCCCCGCGTGGGGTTCCTCCCACACGTCTTATGGGCCTAGATATCGACATACGCGGCCCGTTTCTGTAAAAATCCTTTTTCCCCCTTCCCCGAAAGGATACTGGCAATGCGGTTTAAACGATTTTTCTACAAGGCCGACGACAACCGGAAAAGCCGGTGGGCGGTCTGGTCTGAAAGCGCCGGGACATGGCGGGAACTCAGGGACGCGGCCGGAAACGCCTTCCCTGGCGCGGTGGAACCGTCCGTCCCCCTGGCGGGAGAAATCGTCCTTCTCCCCCCGGTCCCCTTCTGCGAGAAGATTCTCTGTGTCGGACTGAATTACGCCGATCACGCCGAGGAATTCAACGATCCGATCCCCGCCGAACCGGTCTTTTTCTGCAAGGCGCTTTCGGCCCTAAGCGCCGATTCTCAGGCGATTGTTCTTCCGACGGTCAGCGATCAGATCGACTATGAGGCCGAACTGGTTGTCGTCATTGGGAAACGGGGTCGAAACATCGACCGGGCCGAAGCGCTCGACTACGTCTGGGGCTATACCTGCGGCAACGACGTTTCTTGCCGCGACTGGCAAAGCGGCAAACCGGCCGGGCAGTGGTTTCTCGGCAAATCGTTCGATACCTTCGCCCCGATCGGGCCGGTCCTGGTCACACGCGATGAGATCCCCGGCCCGAACGCGCTCGATATCTCCTCACGGCTCAACGGCAGGACGATGCAGTCGTCCAACACCAAGCACTTTATCTTCCCGGTCGAGGAGCTGATCGCCTATGTCTCGCAGGTCATGACGCTTCGTCCCGGCGATGTGATCTTCACCGGAACCCCCGGTGGGGTCGGCATGCGGCGCGTTCCGCCGGTCTTCATGAAAGACGGCGACACCATCGAGGTCGAAATCGAGGGGATCGGAACCCTCACCAACCCGGTGCGCGCCTTCGACAAGTAAAACCGGCGGCCGGCCCATAAAGCCGCGGCGGTCCTCGAATTATCGCGGCCCCTGTTGAATTTCAGCCGCGGTCTGTGGTAGAATACCCTACCGCAAGAAGATTTATTCGTGGGAAATCCCCCCGTAACTAACCCCTTTAGGAGACACAAATGGCCTACATTACACGTCGACAGTGGCTTAAAAGCGCCGCACTGGCCGCCGGCGCCTGCGCGCTCGGTTCCTATTCGCTGCGGGCCGAGGAAGCCCTCTACACCGGCGGCGCCCCGAACGCCGAGAAGCTCGGCTGGAGAATTGGCGTTCAGCTCTACTCGTTCCACACGATCACCTTCCAAGAGGCGGTTCAGAAGGCGGCCTCGATCGGTCTGAAGTGGGGCGAGGCGTATCCGGGGCATAAGCTCGCGCCGGATCGCGACGTTACCTTCGGCGCGATGTCGGAAGACGATAAGAAGTTCGTCAAAAAACTTCTGGCCGACTGCGATTTCCACCTCCACGGGATGGGGGTCGGCGGCTACGACCGCGCCGCGTTCGAGTTCGCCAAAGACTTCGGCATGGAGACGCTCATCTGCGAGCCGGCGGTCGAGGACTTCGACGCGATCGAGGACCTGGTCAAAGAGTACGGCATCAATCTGTCGATCCACAACCATCCGAAGCCGTCGATCTACTGGGATTACCACAAGGTCCTCGAGGTCTGCGAGGGACGTGACGCGCGCATCGGCGCCTGTGTCGACGACAACCACATGGTCCGCAGCGGGATCGACCCGGTCGAGGGAATCCGCGCGCTGAAAGGACGGATCATCAGCTTCCACTTCGGCGACCTGGACGCCAACAAAGAAGATGTCCCGATCGGCAGCGGCATCGCGAATATCCCCGCTATTTTGACAGAGCTCAAGGCGCAGGGCTTCAAGGGCGTCTTCCCGATCGAGTTCGAGAAGAACCCGGGACAGAACCTCGCCGAGATCGCCGCGGGGGTCAAATTCGCCGACGAGTACGCCAAGACGCTCCTGTAAACGCCTCTCGGCGCCGAAAGGGCCGGGATAGTACCAGGCCGGGACGATTTCATAAGAACTAAGGACGGTACCTTAGAGAGTCTAAGGACGGCTGCTCTGCAAGTCAGGATGGCACTTTAGAGAGATAGAAGGATTCTGAAACAGCGATGTTCATCACGATCGACGGCGGCGACGGCTGCGGGAAGAGCACCCAGATCGGCCTTCTGGCCGACCATCTCACGGCGCTCGGCCGCGAGGTGGTCGTCTGCCGCGATCCCGGTTCGACCCCCCTTGGGACGGCGATACGTTCGCTGCTTCTCGCTGAGAGGGAGCTGAACCCCTGCCCGGAGAGCGAGCTGTTTCTCTTTATGGCGGC
>CADBTE010000441.1 GCA_902797455.1 uncultured Planctomycetota bacterium
TCTTTTAGTCCCGCGGCTTCTTATTTCGAGTATTTTCTCTCCCGGCTCGGGCGGGGCCGGTCGTTTAATTCTTGGCTTGGCGCAGGCGGGTGAGCATCTCCTCGTTCGAAGCCAGCTGCGCCTTGAGTTCCTCCAGCGACTGGCGCTCTTTCTCGACCACGGCCGCCGGGGCCTTTTGAGCGAATCCGCCGGCGAGTTTCGCCTCTTTCGACTTCACGAAGCCGACGATCTTGGCGATCTCTTTCTCTTTCTTGGCGATTTCCGCGTCGATGTCGATCAGCCCGGCGATATCGACGTAAACCTCGCCCTGCGGCGACACCACCGTGGCGCACAGCGGAGGGGCGGTTACTTCCGGCCCCATGTCGTCGATCACGGCCGCGGCCATCTTGATCAGCGCCGAGCGCATCGGCTCCAGCAGCTCGCAAACCCGTTTCTCACAGCGCAGCGTGGCGTGAATCTCGGTCCTCGGGGGGACGTTCTGACGGGCGCGCGCCTCTCGGATGCTCCTCAAAATCTCTTGGAAGACGGCGAACTGGCTGGCGATCGTCTCGCTGTACGTCTTATCGAGGAGGTCGGCGAAAGGAATCTCTTCCACCGTGGGCCACGGCGCCACACAGACCGCCTCGGCCGCTTTGGCGACGACCAGCCCGCGCGTCGGGGCGAACTCTTTGAGCCGCTGCCAGACCTCCTCGGTCACAAACGGAACGATGGGGTGCAGCAGGCGAAGGATCGTGTCGAGAACGGCGGCCAAAATCGTCTGCGCCGTCTGCTTTTGGGTGTCGTCGAACAGCCGTCCCTTAACCATCTCGACGTAGAACGAGCAGAAATCGTCCCAGGCGAAGTCGTACAGCGCCCGGGCCGCCTCCGAGAAACGGAAGCTCTCCAGAGACGACGTCACGGTTTTAATCACCTCGGCCAGGCGGGAGACAATCCAGCGGTCCTCCAGCAGAAGCTCCGACTCGTCGAGCTTTTTCGGCTGATATCCCTCCAGGTTCATCATCACGAACCGCGAGGCGTTCCAAAGCTTATTGCAGAAGTTGCGGGCCACCTCGAACCGCTCGCCGACCAGCGGGCCGCGCGCCAGCGCCTTGTCTTCGTCGGTCTCCGCCCACTGGGTGGAGAATTCCTTTTTGCACTTCGGGCAGAGGATTTTCGGCAGCGTCCGGTTCTTTTTGGTCTGCTCCACGGTGGCGCCGCAGTAGGGGCACTCAAAGTCGAGCGACAGACGCACATCCTGGCTTTCGGTCGTTAAGTAGGCGATGGCGAAGCGCAGCGAGTCGGCGCCGAACTTCTCGATCACAAAGACCGGGTCGATTCCGTTCCCCTTCGTCTTCGACATCCCTTCGCCGTACTTGTCGAGGATCTTCGGGTGAATGAAGACATCTTTGAACGGGCGCTTCCCGGTATTGAAGTAACTGGCCAGCACCATGCGGGCGACCCACAGCGTGATGATATCGCGGCTGGTGATCAGCAAGCTGGTCGGGTAGTAGTAGCCCATCGCGTCGGTCGCGTCGGGCCAGCCGAGAACCGAGTGCGGCCACAGCGCCGAGCTGAACCAAGTGTCGAGCACATCCTCTTCGCGGACGAGCTTATGCCCCGCGACGGCGTCTTCCTTAAGGTCTTCGGTCTGCGAACAGATCCACCACTGGTTTTTCTCACGGTCGAACCGGTAAGAAATATCCTCGCGGCCGGCGAACGCGGCTTTAAGCTCCTGTTCATCGACCGCGTCGCAGTACCAGATCGGAATCTGGTGTCCCCACCACAGCTGACGGCCGATCGGCCAATCCCGCTTTTCGCTGAGCCAGTCGAGGTAACCCTTGGCGTAGCGGCTCGGGTGAATTGTCACCGAACCGTCTTCCACGGCGTCCATCGCCGTCTGCGCCAGACGTTCCATCTTGATAAACCACTGATCGTTGAGGAACGGCTCGATCGGGGTTTTGGAACGGTCGGACATTGATATTTCGATCGTCCTGTCTTCGGTCTTCACCAAGAGCCCGAGCGCCTGCAAATCGGCCAAGACCGCCTCGCGGACCTCCTTAACCGGAAGGCCGGCGTATTTTCCCGCGTTGGCATTGTAGCGGCCGTCGCGTTCCAGCAGGTTGATCATCGGCAGATTCTGCCGTTTCCCGACCTCGTAGTCGTTCGGGTCATGGGCCGGGGTGATCTTCACGCAGCCGGTCCCAAGCTCCGGCTTGGCCCAGACGTCGCGCACCAGCGGTATCGGGCGGTTCATCAGCGGCAGGGTGACCTGGCGGCCGTCGGCGGCCATTTCCGCCAAGGTAA
>CADBTE010000442.1 GCA_902797455.1 uncultured Planctomycetota bacterium
ACGATCTCGCCGTCTTTGACCACATACTGCTGGTCGAGATGATAGTCGCGGTCGACCCGGATCGCCCGTTTGACGAACTCGTAGACGTGGAACAGGCCCGTGGTGTCCATCTCGGGGGGCTTCGGGAGCATACGCGCCTTCAGCCGTCCTTTGCGTGTCAGCTCAATGGAGCGCTTCTCGTGGTCGTACTCGTAATCTTCGTCCTCAATAAACTCGTAGACATGATCGGCCGCCCACTTGTAGGCGGCGACCTCCTGCTTTTGCTCCTCGGTCGGAAGGGCACTGATGATCAGCGGGGTGCTCGCCTCGTCGATGAGGATACTGTCGGCCTCGTCGACCAGGCAGAAATAAGGGTCTTCCCGCTGGGTCGGCTGCTCGTTTTTTGTTTTTTGGCTTTCGAGCATCGAGCCGAGCAAGTCGGTCTGTCCCTCGCGGATGCGGCGAAGCAGAAGGCGGTCGCGCAGGAAGTCGAACCCAAACTCTTTCGCCGTCCCATAGGTGATATCGCAGTGGTACGCCTCTCTGCGCTGGTCAGACTGCTGCTGCGTCTGAATCACCCCGGTCTTCATCCCGAGCGCCTTATAGATCGGCCCCATCAGCTCGGCGTCGCGGGCCGCCAGGTAATCGTTGACCGTCGCCAGCATCGCCCCCTTGCCGCTGAGGGCCCTCAGGTACATCGGCGCGGTCGCCGTGAGCGTCTTTCCCTCACCGGTCTGCATCTCGACGATCGAGTTGTGGAACATCGCGATCCCGCCGAGAATCTGAACGTCAAAGTGGCGCATCCCCGTGGTTCGAACCGACGCCTCGCGCACCAGGGCGAACGCCTCGGGCAATAATCTCTCCAGCGGCTCGCCGCTTCGGGCGCGGTAGCGCAGCGAGAGCGATTGTTTGCGCAGCTCCTGATCGCTGAGCTTCTGCGTCTGCGGCTCCAGCGCGTTGATACGATCCAATTCGTAGGACCACCGCGCCAGGTACCCCTTCGGCGTCTTGAAGAGGAACCGCTCCACGCTGCGTTTCAGGCCTGACGGAATCGCGCCCACAAAATCCTCTGTCTCTAGTCGTTGTGCTGTGTGTTTGTTTTTTCCCGCGTTGATTTGCCGCCGCGCCCTTAAAAAATACCTATTGTATTGTATTGGGCGGGGGATCAAACCTGCTATCGGCATATCCGGGGAAGGTTCTTCTACATTTCCCTGCCGCTGATTTTACCATCCCTTCCGATTTTTACAGCCAAGGTTCCTTTTTCCCCGCGGGGGGAAGGGGTGGCGGTACTCTTGAAGGGCCCGCGGGGGTGTGTTAAAAAAGAGCGCTGTCACGATAGTGTTTTTGGGTTCGAGATACGAGGAACAGGCGTTTTTTATGACGGGCAAGGGGATCAAGCTGCTGTGCTGCGCCGCGGCCGTGACGGTGCTTATGGCCGCCGCCCCCCTGGTGGGGCGTCCCTGTTACAGTCCCAAAGTCTACCTTCAGGCGTGCGACCCATCGGCGATCGCCGACTTGCAAAGCGAGCAGGCCGTTCGCGCGGCGATCTTCCGTTACGAGCGGCTGCCCAAGTGCTGGAGTGCCTTTATCGCCGGCGCGGCGCTGTCCCTGTCGGGACTGATGCTTCAGACCCTCTTTCGCAACGCCCTGGCCTCCCCCTATACCCTGGGAATCGCCTCGGGTGCCGCCTTTGGGGCAACCGGGTGGTTCCTTTTGGCGCCGGCGGCGATCGGAACCGTCCTGGGGCTTCCCGCCGCCGCCTGGGCCTCGGCGGTCGGGGCGCTGGGCGCGGCGCTGATTCTCCTGGCGCTGGCTCGGGTTCGCGGTCTGGGCACCGGTTCTGTCCCGCTGGCGGGGATCGCGCTGAGTTTCTTCTTCTCCAGTTTGGTTTTGGCGATGCAGTACGGCGCCGACGCCGGCCAGATGCTCCGAATGATCCGCTGGACGATGGGACGGATCGAACCCCTCTCTCCGGTGCTGACTCTCATCAGCGGCCTGATGGTTTTCTCGGCCGGGGCGGCTCATTGGTTCTTCGGCCGCGAGCTCGATATTTTGACGACCGGCAAAAACCGCGCCCTCACCCTCGGGGTTTCGGTCGATCGGCTCTCGCTTCTTCT
>CADBTE010000443.1 GCA_902797455.1 uncultured Planctomycetota bacterium
AAAATGGGGTTTTTACAGCACGCCCGATTGGGGTATAATGGGGGAACCCGTAAATACAAGACAAGGTGAAGCACTATGAAAAAAGAGATCAAACGAGAAAAACGCCAGGGTGACTCCGAGCCGCGTCAAGACCGCGGCGACGTCTTCGATCCGGCCCTGATCGAGCGGCTTGTCTTGCTTATGACCGCCAACGATCTGACCGAGATCAACCTCACTCAGGGACGCTGCGGGATCCAACTTCGCCGCGACCGTGGTCTGGGATTGGCCGCCGCGTCGGTTCCCCCCGTTGAGAGTGCTGCACCGGCGGCGCCCGCGGCCGGCGCCGCGCCGGCCGCCGCGCCAGACGACAAGGCCGACGACAGCTCGATCCAGCTGATCACCTCCCCGATGGTCGGAACCTTCTACGCCGCCCCGTCGCCCGAGAAGCCCCCGTTCGTCAAGGTGGGAGATATCATCAACCCCGAGACGACCGTCTGCATCATCGAGGCAATGAAAGTCTACAACGAAATCCAGGGCGAAATCTCGGGCAAGGTCGTCGCGGTTCTGGTTAAGAACGGCGAAGCGGTCGACTTCGGCAAGCCGCTGTTTAAGATCGATACCCGCGGATAATCTCTAGAGGGGACCGGACCATGTTCAAGAGAATTCTGATCGCCAACCGAGGGGAAATCGCGCTGCGGATCATCCGTGCCTGCCATGAGCTGGGAATCGAAACCGTAGCCGTCTGCAGCCAGGCCGACCTGGGGAGTGCCTATCTGTCGCTGGCCGATCGAACCATCTGCATTGGTCCGGCACGCGCTCAGCAGAGCTACCTCAAGATCGATCGAATCATCTCCGCCGCCGAGCTCGGTGAGGTCGACGCCATCCACCCGGGGTACGGTTTTCTCTCCGAAAACGCTCACTTCGCCGAAGTCTGCCGCGCCAGCGGCTACGAGTTCGTCGGCCCTACCCACCAGGCGATGCAGCTGCTCGGCGACAAGAACAGCGCCCGCAAGATCGCGCGCGCCGGCGACGTTCCGACGGTCCCCGGCAGCGAGGGGCTGATCACCTCCGAGGCCGAGGCGCTTGAGTGTGCCCGCGGCATCGGCTATCCGGTTCTGGTCAAGGCCTCCGCCGGCGGCGGAGGCCGCGGGATGCGTGTCGCTTACAGCGACGAGGAACTGAAAAACGCCTTGGCGCAGGCCTCGCAGGAGGCGGCCGCCGCGTTTGGCAACGCCGATGTCTACATCGAGAAGTTCATCGAGAATCCCCGCCACGTCGAAGCACAGATCATCGCTGACAACCACGGCAACGTCGTTCACCTCTGGGAGCGCGACTGCTCGATGCAGCGCCGTCACCAGAAGCTCATCGAGGAGAGTCCCGCGCCGAATCTCTCCAAGAAAACCCGCGCCGCCGTGTGCGAGGCGGCCGTCCGTTTAGTCAAAGAGTCGGGCTACACCAACGCCGGAACGGTCGAGTTCATCGTCGACGCGAAGGGCAACTACTACTTTATCGAGATGAACGCCCGTATTCAGGTCGAGCATCCGGTCACCGAACTGGTAACCGGGATCGATCTGATCAAGGCGCAGCTGATCGTCGCCAGCGGGGAGAAGCTCCCCTTCACCCAAAAAGATATCGTCCATCGCGGCTGCGCGATCGAGTGCCGCATCAACGCCGAAGATCCCGATCACGGCTTCCGTCCCTGCCCAGGGAAGATCACCGGCATGATTATCCCCGGCGGTTTCGGGGTCCGGTTCGATTCTCACGCCCACGCCGGCTACGTCGTCAACCCGAATTACGACTCGATGATCGGAAAGCTCTTGGTCCACCAGCCGACCCGTGAGGAGGCAATCGCCTGTATGCTTCGCGCGCTCGATGAGCTGAAGATCGAAGGGATTAAGACCTCGGTTCCGATCCAAAAGAAAATCCTTCGTCACGGGGACTTCGCCGCCGGCAAGATCGATACCGGCTTTATTCAGCGAATGCTGAATCAATAACGGCTCCGTTCGGCACGGTTGAGGAGGGGTTCCAAATTCGATGAACTTTCGACGAATCGCCCGGCTTCTCGGACTGATCGCTGATATTCTCGGTGTCAGCATGCTCTTTTCGCTCCCCTGGGCGTTTGCCCCTTTGGGCGGGGATTGGGTACAGGAGAACGCCGGCTTCCTGGCGCTGCTTTGCTCGTCGCTGATCTGCGTGGCGATCGGCGAGATCCTCCGTTTTCTCGGCCGCGCGGCCAAAGACGACCAAATTCTGCGCCGCGAGTCGATCGCGGTGGTTCCGCTCAGCTGGATCCTTGCGATTCTTCTGGCCGCGCTCCCGTTCCTGCTCAGCGGCACCGAAGTCCGCAAAGGGGTCGCGATGTCGGCCGCCGACGCCATCTTTGAGGCAACCTCGGGGATCACCACCACCGGAGCGACGGTTCTGGCCAACGTCGAGGACCCCAGGGCCGTTCCGCGAACAATCCTCTTTTGGCGCGCCACAACCCACTTCCTCGGCGGCTTGGGAATCATGGTCCTTTTCGTCATTCTCGTCGGTCAGGGGGTCGCCGGAAAGATGATGATGAACGCCGAGCTCGGCGCGGCGGCCCTCGGTTCCCCGATGCAGATTCAAAGCGTGGCCCGCTACTTGTCATACCTCTACGCGGGGATGGCTTTAATTCTGACGATTCTTTTGAAAATCTGCGGACTTTCTCTGTTCGACGCTCTGTGCCACGCCTTCTCGACCCTATCGACGGGGGGCTTTAGCACTTACAACGGGAGCGTCGGCCACTTCGCGACCGACCCCGGCTGCAACGGCCCGATGATTGAGTGGACCTTGATCATCTTCATGATCTTGGCCGGTTCCAACTTCCTTTTGCTTTTGCAGTTAATCTGCGACAAGAGGCCGGCGCTTTTACGCGACACCGAATGGCGCGGTTATTTGCAGATCATTCTCCTAGCGACGATCGTGGTCTTTGTCTCGGGGATCGTCTGCCAAGACTTTGAGGTCTACGGAACCGAGAGCGTCCCGATCGTCGAGACCGAAAACGGCCTTCTCCCCTGGACGACGTCGCTGCGATTGACGGTTTTTCACGTCGTCTCGGGCCTCACCGGAACCGGTTTTTGTCTGGACGAGTACGAGCGTTGGAATGGCCTGGCCCTTTTGGTCTTCATCCACCTGATGTTCGTCGGCGGCTGTTCCGGGAGCACCGCGGGGGGAACTAAGGTCATCCGTAACTTAATCGCCGTTCGAACCATCTCGCAGGAGATCGGCCGCGCCCATCGCCCCAACTTGGTTCAAACCGTCCGAGTCGGAAAGGCCGTCTTTGAAAAGGAAACCACCTCGGCGGTGATGACCTACCTGTGCGCTTTTTTGCTCTCGGTGTTCCTGGTCGCCTTCGTCGCGCTGACCTTCGAGCCGCTGCTCGAAAGCCAGACCCCCGTCTGTGACGAGGAGGGCCGGGTGATCAACGCGCTGTCCGCCTCGCTGTCGATGCACTCCAACGTCGGGCCGGCCTTCGGCCCGTTCGGCGCGAAAGGAAACTACGGTTTTCTCTGCTCCAAGGTGAAACTTCTCTTCTCCTGGGCAATGCTCATGGGCCGTCTGGAGCTCTATCTCCCGATCCTTTTGTTCTCCCCGGCTTTCTGGCGGCGGCGCTGAAACAACACGCTTCACAAAGGTCCCAAGATTATGACAGCGGAAGACTTTCGCGCCATCGTCAGCGGTCAGCGGCGTACCCCGGGCGCGCTGGTGGCCCGAACGCTTCTTCGCGCGGTCAGCCTCCCCTACGGCGCGGCGGTTTGTGCCCGTAATTTTCTCTACGACCGCCACGTTCTCCCCTGTCACAGGCTCGCGCGTGCGGTGATCAGCGTCGGCAATCTCACCTTGGGGGGAACCGGCAAAAGCCCGATGATCGCCTACCTCACCGACGGCCTCCTTCGGCGCGGCCGCCGCGCGGCGATTCTCTCTAGGGGATACGGCGCTCAAAGACCAGACCAGGGCAACGACGAGGCCGCCGAGCTTCGGGAGCGATTCCCCGCGGTCCCCCACTATCAGGCGATCGATCGCGTCGAGGCGGGAAGGCGCCTGCTGGAGGAGCATCCCGAAACCGAAATACTCCTGCTCGATGACGGCTTTCAATACCGACGCTTAGAACGCGCGGTCGATCTTGTCTTAGTCGACGCCACCGAACCGTTCGGCGGCGAGGCGATCTTTCCGCGGGGGTTTTTGCGCGAGCGGCTTTCCTCACTGGGGCGTGCCGATGTTGTGATTCTCACCCGGGCCGATCTGGTTTTGCCCGAGGAACTGGAGTTTCTCCGCCGCAAGATCCGCCAATACGCCTCCGGCGCGCTTTTGTGCGAGACGGCTCACACCCCCGTGGCGCTGGTCGAAATCGCCCCGGGCGGCCGTTTCACTCGCCGGGGGCTCGATGAGTCAGCGTCCGTGCCGGACTGGTACCGCCGCGGCTGCTTTTTGTTCTGCGGTATCGGCAACCCCGCGGGGTTTTCCCTCGGCGCGCGGCAGCTGGGGATCGAGCCGGTCGGTACCCAGTTCTTCCCCGATCACTTCCCCTACACCCAAGAGAATATCGACCGCCTGGCGGAAAAAGCGGCAGCCGCCGGCGCCCGGCGGCTGCTCACAACCATGAAAGACCTCGTCAAACTTCGGCGGCTCTGCTTTCCGCTTCCCTGCGCCGCCTTAGAGATCAGCATTCATTTTCGGCGCGGCGAGCGGGAGCTCTGGGAGAGATTATCGCTCATCGCATCGGGAAATCCATCGAATTGAGATCCCCCAACTGAGAATAATCGAACTGGTTATCGTAGTAGGACCCAGCTTCCTTGTGCCTTTTCTCGTAAGGGTTCCCCGCCCCCATTTGCTTGAGGATCCGCATTTGCAGCATAGTCTGATAATTGAATTCGGTGCGCAGCCGCTCGGCGCGGGCCAACGCCAATAAGGCGGTACTGAGAAATACCACAAACAGGGCGTAAGTCCCCCGGCGGCAGATTTCGCGGGTCCTGATCAGGTCGAGGTTAAGGGTACTTAAGAAACACTCCTGCGGCTCGGCCGGCTCGGCATCGCTGTTGTCCGACTGGTCAATCTTTTTGAAGGGGGACAGATCGACCCCAAACAGATCCGACCAACTCTTCACGCAAGGGCGTTCCTCGGCATTGCGGTCTGAATCCGAGGAGTAGGCGCACGAGACAAAGTCGCTCTTTTCGCCGTCCTTGCCCTTCTTCTGCCCCGCCGCGTCGGATTGCCCCGTCCCGCGATCGGTGCCGTTGGGTTTGCTGATGACGGTCGGCTTGCTGAGTGTACCGGCGGGACTGCCGGCCGCGCCGGAGGGACCGCCGCTGTCGACCGGCTGGCCGGGTTCGCTCTTTGGAACGAGCCGCCCCTGCCTGTACGCCGCCGAACCGTCGGCCGTTTGGTCATCGACCGCCGCGGCAAGGGAGCTCTCGGTTCCCCCCTCGGTCGGAATGATCCAATGGAAGGCGATACTCACCGCCGCCAGGGAAAACGAGCAGACAAACAGCAGCCAGAGCACTTTGCGGTTGACGGACGAAAAGAACGAAACGTATCGGAACGCGTAGAGCGCGAAGGCCAGTCCCCCCGCGCCTAGGATACCGTAGAAAACAAAGGCGGAGATATCCTCCGAGATCGCCCCCCCCGAGACGAGAACAAGCCCTTTTTGGGCCATGCGCGAGATCAGCGCAGAAAGCCCGCAGGCGGTGACACAGCTCATTGCGAACCCGGTCAGCGCGACGGCAAACCAAAAGCACGCCTTCAGCGCTCTTTGGGAGAGGGTCATCAGCATCGCCGCAAACCCGATCCCCGAGACGGCCAGCCAGAGTATCGAGAGGAACCAGGCAAAAAGACTCCCCTCACTCCCCAGATCGACCGGACGAAGCCCCTGCCCGAGGAGCTCCTCGAGCTGGGACTGTTCGTAGTACAGCCCGAACAAAACCAGGAGTACCCCGACAGCGGCGAGGAACATAAAGCAGCAGCAAAACTTGTTCCTTGGGATGAAAACTCGGAAAAACATTTTCGTCGCCTATGAACTATCGCCTAGGAAAAACCTTTGTTTCGGGAACAGCCCGAGATAACGGTGACATCTGAACATCTATCTTATTCAAAAACTTGAGAGAATCCCGTAAAACTCCTTGTTTCTTTTCAATAAGAACAACAATAAAAAGAGTCTGTTCCGATACAACCGATATAACCGGTAAAACCCGTTCCTCTCAACTCCCAATTGCCTTTCCCGGACATCCGGTGCTCGGGGCCCCCGGAGCCCCGGCGCTCTTGACCTTTCGGGCGAAAAACCGTACTCTCCCCGCGTGCGGAGGTCTCCCTGACATCAGCCGCTTTAAACATAAAAACAACGAACAAAGAACAACCATGTCTGCGATGAGAAACAGCCATCCGCGGTGTGTCAAACCGTCCCGATTCAGCGTCGGTCGGCTGCTGGCCATCTTCGCGCTGTCACTGACCGCGGTCGGCTGTTCCCCGCTGATAAAAATTCCCTCGAACCCCTTCCTCGCCAAGCCGATCCGGAAACCGCCGTACTCCCGCGACATCACCGGCAACGCGATCTCGATCCATTATTCCCCCAACAGCGAGTATATGGCGGTTCTTGCCGAACCGGCCCCGGCCGACAACCCGCTGGGACGCGAACTTCCAACCTTGCCGGCAAACCGCGGCCCCCGGGCACTGCTTCTGTTCAATACGTCGTTTCAGAAGCCGCTCCAGATCAATCCTCCCTGTTTCGAGAAGATTGGCCGGCCCGTCGATATCGCGTTTGATGAAAGCGGCCGCCTATTGATCGTCTCCAAATCGGAAGAGGGAGATTTGTCACTCCTGAAGGTCGTCCCAGGAGAGGAAGAAGAAAAGGTTGAGACCATCCTCCCCTCCCCCCTCCCCTACCGCGACGCGCTTCTGTCCCGCGGCGGCGATTGGCTCGCCGGTCAGTGGGATGACGGAACTTGGGAATTGACCGATCTTAAGGATCCGAAGCGGGTTTTGTCCTTCCCGACAGACAAGACTCTCCCCGACTCGGACAACGGCCCGATCACCGTGGTGAGGATCGTCGATTTTTCGGCCGATGGCAGCTTGATCGCCACCGAGGTCGTCGACGCCGACCGAACCGAGTCCCAGAAAAAGCCGATCGTCATCTGGGATCTCAAGGCGCCCAGATCGGTTCCGCTCGAAGAGGCCATCCTCCCGCTGACACCCCTGTTTATCACATCGTTCTTCGTCAACGAGCCGTCCGGCACCACGCTGGGGCGTTTTTCCCCGAGCAGCAGTTCGATCGCCTTTCGATCCAAAGAAGTTTGTGTCGCTGTTTATCAAAGCGCCAACGGCGCGCTTTTGGCGGAACTGGGAGAGCATGACAAAAAAATCTCGGCGCTGGACTTCGCGCCGACGACTCCCAAGCTGGCGATTGGCCTGGAAGGAGAAGAGGGGACCCTTTTCCTCTGGGATATCCGAAAGGGAACGATTCTGCGCAGCCGCGCCGACCGGAAAGAAGACGACGCCACCGGATCGATCACCTCGCTGACATTCGTCCCCGACGGAACGATTGTTCAGTACGGAACCAGCCGCGAGGAGATAAGGCAGTGGAATATCCGCGCCGAGATGAAGGCCAAGCAGGAGAATAAATCGCCGCTGGATAACTGGTTCTAAAAAAGGGGGGCATTTCCCCCCTTTTTTATAGCGCGGCAGTTCTTAATACGACGGCACCAGGGCCGACTCCGGAACCGGAGGAATCGTTTCCGGCTTTTGCCAGATGTTATTGTTATCGGGACCGAGGAGGCGCAGGAAGCGCGAATAATCGCTCGCGCCGATCTTTTCATCGAGCCACCACGCCGCGTCTTTTTCGCTGTTGTAGAACAGGTTCGACTCAAAGCGAAGCGCCGTCGTCTGCCAATCGGGATTGGTTTTGGTCGGCGTCAGCCGAATGAGGGAATCGATCGCCTCGCAGAACAGATTCCCGCGGATGAGCACCCCCGCGGTTTTCGCCGTATTGGAATAGAACATCAGGTGCCGTCCGTTCGGGTCCGGCCGCTGGGAATGCCCCCACCCGAAACCGGCGTTATAGCAGCGGTTCCCCTCAAAGACGATATTCTCGGTGACCGACGTTTCGTCTCGATTCCAATACTCGAACGAATACTCGCTGTTCCAGATATCGTT
>CADBTE010000444.1 GCA_902797455.1 uncultured Planctomycetota bacterium
AACCGAACCGACCCCGGTGATGAAGCAGTATTTGGACGCGAAAGCGAAGGTTCCCGACGCGCTGCTTCTGTTTCGTATGGGGGACTTTTACGAAGTCTTTTACGACGACGCTGTTACCGTCGCCGGTGCCGTCGGGCTGGCGCTGACCACCCGCGACAGAGATAAAGGGCCGAACTCTGTTCCGATGGCGGGGTTTCCCCACCACCAATTGGACATCTACCTCTCCCGCCTCATTGCCGCCGGTTTTAAGGTGGCGGTCTGCGAGCAGCTGGAGGATCCCAAGCTCGCCAAGGGGATTGTCAAGCGTGACCTGGTCCGAATCGTCTCCCCCGGGACGGTGACCGACGACGCGATTTTAGACCCCAAGAAAAGTAATTATTTAGCGGCGATCTCTCTCCCCTCCAAACCACGCTTCGCTCCCAGATCCGACGAGCTGATCGCCGCCGCCGATGATTCCGCCTCCGCGGCGCCCAGGGCGGTCCATCCCGATGAAGCGATCGGCTTGGCCTGGGTCGAACTCTCCACCGGGGAATTTACCGCCGCGGTGACTCCCTATCGGGAGCTGTTCGATTATCTGGCCCGGATTCACCCCTCCGAGATCTTGATCAGTGAATCGTCGGTCTGTTATTTTCCGGCGGTGTTGGCCGAGGGGGCGATGCTGACCAAGCGCCCTGATTGGACCTTCCGTCTCCAGACCGCTCTTGAGACTTTGTTGCGGCAGCTGAGGGTCAAAACGCTGGCCGGCTTCGGTTTCGATACACAGACCGATGCCTTGGCGCTGGAGGCCGCCGGCGCCGCGCTGGACTACCTGCGCGAGACCCAGAAGAGCTCCCTGGAACACCTCGATTCCATCAGTAAATATCGTTCGGGACAGTGCCTCGAGATCGATCAGGCGACGATCCGCAGCTTGGAGATTCTCCAGACCACCGATGGACGCCGCGCCGGTTCGCTTCTGGCCGTCCTCGATCAGTGCGTTACCCCGATGGGGAGCCGCCTTCTGGCCGAGTGGATCATCTACCCCCTCTGCGATATTGAGGCGATCCGACGGCGTTTGGATGCCGTGGAGAATCTCTTTAATGAGTCGTCCCTTCGCGACAACGTTCGTCAGCATCTGCGCCGCGTCCACGACCTGGCGCGGATCATGACCCGAGTGGTTCAAGGCCGGGTGACTCCGCGAGAGCTGGCCGCGGTGGCGATGACGCTTCTGGAACTCCCTTTTTTCCGTCAGGCGCTGGAGGGTTGTCCGGCGAGTCTGCTCGCCGCGCTGGCCGGTGAAATCGAGCCCCAAGATAACCTCGCCCAAGAGCTTTTGCGCGCGCTGGGGGAGGAACCTCCGCTGACTTGGCGCGACGGCGGGTTTATTCAGCCGGGGTACTGTCAGGAACTTGACGATCTGCGCGATCTGCAGCATGGCGGAAAGCAGTGGCTGGCGGCGTACCAGCAAAGCGAAAGCCAGCGGACGGGAATCGCGACACTGCGGGTCGGGTTTAACTCAGTCTTTGGCTACTATATAGAGATCCCACGATCGCAGGCCGATAAGACTCCCGCCAACTACGTTCGCAAACAGACGCTCAAAAACGCCGAGCGGTATATCACCGAAGAGCTGAAGACCTATGAGGAAAAAGTCCTCACCGCCGAGGAATCGGCCAAGAACCTGGAACTGAAAATCTTCGCCCAGCTTCGTGACGCGACCGTTAAGATTCGCTCTGAAATTCAGCAGGTCGCGGCGGTTTTAGCCCAGTTGGATGTCTTGGCCAACTTCGCGCATATCGCCTCGGCTCGGGGGTACACCCGTCCCAATATGGTCTCACCGCCGGTTTTGACCATCCGCGACGGACGTCATCCGGTTCTGGAGCAGACCGAAGCGCCCGGGACTTTTACCCCGAACGATGCCCAGTGCCGGCCGGACGGCGCGATGATTCATTTAATCACCGGTCCCAACATGGCGGGGAAGAGTACCTACATCCGTCAGGTGGCGCTCTTGGTATTGATGGCCCACGCCGGGTCGTTTCTCCCCGCCTCTTTCGCCGAGATCGGACGGACCGACCGAATCTTCGCCCGCGTCGGCGCCAGCGACGAGCTGACCCGGGGGCTGAGCACCTTTATGGTCGAAATGATCGAGACGGCGCGGATTCTCAATGGTGTTACCCGTTCAAGTCTGGTGGTCCTCGATGAAATCGGGCGCGGGACGAGTACCTACGACGGGATCTCTCTGGCATGGGCGATTACCGAGTCGCTTTTGGAGACAACCCGATGCCGAACCTTCTTCGCTACTCATTACCATGAATTGACCGATCTGGCCGAGACGCACGATGGGATCGACAACCTCAACGTGGCCGTTCGGGAATGGGGGGACGATATCGCCTTCCTCCATAAAATTGTCGCCGGCCCGGCCGACAAGAGCTACGGAATCCACGTCGCTCGGCTGGCCGGTATCCC
>CADBTE010000445.1 GCA_902797455.1 uncultured Planctomycetota bacterium
CCGCAGAGGATATCGGGCTTTCCGTCCCGATTCCAGTCGAAGACAACCGGAGTGGCCATCTCCAGCTCGATGGTCAGCCGAGCGCCGTCGACATCGTTGATCGGCGCCGCCGCGGCGTATTTCGGCTCGGTCGCCGTCCCAATATTTTCGAAGTAGATAAAACGATCGCGAAAATCGCCGCACAGCAGGTCCAAGTCGCCGTCACTGTCGAAATCGACAAAGCAGGGGGAGGGCCAGCCGAACGAGTCGACACGCTTCCCATCCGCGGTCAGAAGGGGGAACGGGGCGTCGTACTTCGGTTCCTCGTTGGTTCCGCGGTTAAGGAGAATGTAGACGTACCCGTGCAGCGGGCCGCTGGTCCAATGTCCCGTGGCGTCCCAGGCGTTGTCCCAGCCGTAGTCGGTCCAATCGTCGCTGCCGACAGCGATATCGGTCAGTCCGTCGCCGTTGAAGTCAACGTACTTCCACATATTGCCGCGGACGTTGTTATTGTGCGGGTTGGGGTTCAAGCCCAAGTCGACCGGGTGCTCCACGCCGGTATGAATGAAGTCGGGGTATTCTTTGCTGGGGGTCATCACTCGCAGCCGGCCGTCGACCCAACTGGCCTGGACATTGATGACCCCCGCGCTTAAGCGCTTGGCCTTTTTAAACACCGGGAAGGGCTCGTCGGCCGGTCCGGGGTTTTCAAAGAGGTAGGTACCGTTGTAGGGGGTATCCTCACAGGAGACGATCAGGTCGGTATCGCCGTCGTCATCGACATCGCATGGGACCGGCCATGACCACAGTCCTACGGCCAAAAAGTCGGTCAGTCCCGGGTTGTTATACTCCATCCGGACCAGCTTTCCCTCTTCGGCGCGGATACCGACACCGAGGAAAGCGGCGAGCAGCCCCGCCGCTGCGACCGCGGCGAGGCGAAGAGTATCCGTACTGCGAAACGCGGCGTTGTGAGACGTTCTATCCATTTTCACCTTTCACAAAGAAAACTGTTTCTCCACTAATCAGGCATGAACCGACGGGGATTGTATCAGAAAGATGCGGGGAAATCAATGAACGAGCAATGCTTGACTATAATGCCTATTTGTCCTGTTGTGAAAAACCGGACAAAAAAGATACTTTTCCCGAAAATCTGCTTGTTCCCTGGCCGATACAAGTTGATAGCCCGGAGGTAGCTGTCTGGAGTCATTCCCTGGTCCCATGGACGCGGAAGGTTTCTGGATTCGATATTTGAGGGAACACTTGAAGGGACGACAGTCAAGGATGATTGATACAACCAGCCGCTGTGCTTTGAGCGCGAGAGCCGGGTTCGCTCGGTTTGTCGTTCTATTCGCGCTTATGATGGCCCTTGTTCTGTCCTTCCAATGGGATCTGCGTGCCCAAAATATGATGATGTTTCGTCCGATGAAACGTCTTTTGGATCAGCAGGCTCAAGGCGCCCAGACGAGTAATTCGACCTCGTCGGCGGCCGATTCGTCCCATAGCGGCGCTGACACGGTTCAGGAACTCGCCAGCGCGTCGACCAGTCGCAAAAGCGAAACCGAGGCGCTCCAGAACATTCCTTGGGACGCTTTTGATCCCCAGACTCGTCAGGCGGTGGAGAATCTCCTTAAGACCCGGTCGCTCTACCGGCGTCTCCCGATGGCGGGGGGGTACTGCAATCCGGAGGTCTATGATTACCTTCTGACGCACCCCGAGATTGTGGTAGGGATCTGGCGGTACCTTGGTTACTCTCAGATCGATCTCCAGCCGGTGGCACCGGGTTATTACCAGCTTTCCGAGCAGACGGGTACGGAAGCACGGGCCAAGGTGTTGTTCCACAACAATCGGATGATACTCCTCTACTGCGCGGGCATCTACCATGGCGCGATCTCCCTCAAACCGATTGAGGGGGAAGCGCTGGTTATGCTTCAGTACCGTTTCACCGAGGATGTGGCTAATGACAATCGCCCTCTGGCGATTTCCCGTCTGGATTGCTTCATTAAGATCAAGAACGTCGGTGCCGATATCGTCGGTCGAACTTTCGCTCCGCTGATCGGGAAGATCGTCGACTCAAACTTTGTGAAGACGGTTGATTTTGTGAACAGCATCTCCGAAAGCTCGGAACAGCATCCGATGGAGACCGCCGGTTCTATTCTCAAAGTGGATCGGGTCGATCGCAATATTCTGGATGGTTTCGCGGGGATTCTGATCCGCAGCGCTAAGCTGGCCGAGCTTCGCGCAAGCGGTGAGCAGGTCGATTACTATCTTCTTCCCAAATTCAACGAGCCCCAGTCCCTGGCGGCTCGCCTGCTGACACGTCCCAACCAGGAGGACACGGTCCGTCCGGCTCAGGTGATGAATATCACCAGCGCTGCGAATGAGGGACGCCCCGAAAGATCTGTGTCGATGTCCGAGGTGAACCCGAATCGTCTCCCGGACGAGGATGGCGAAATACAGACCCTTAAGGTCTATCAGGTTCCTGCCGACGGTCAAAACTACGGTACCCAAACGGTGATTGTGGTCGACGCTTCGAGCCAAGCCGCGCGGAAGAGTGACTTTGACCCCCTGCGTTTGTACCACGAGAAGTCATATCACTCCAGTGTCCGCATGGATGTCACGGGCAGTGCCTCCACCGGCTCCGCCATGAATGGAGACGACCGTCCCGCGATGGCTGATCTGAGCCACGGTCCTGTGGAGCCGCTCAGTCTGGCGGATGATCAAACCACTGCCGCCAAACTGACGATTCGTTCGATGGAACTCCCCGAAGATTTGACCACCGAGCCGGTTGAACTGCCGGCCGAAGAGCCGACAACCGAGCAGCCGGCTTTCGAAGAGCCGGTCCAGCCGCAATTTGATCTATTGACCCTGCCGAGTGACTGAGACGGCTTGTTTCGGCCTATCCTAACTTGTTCCCTGTGGTTTTCCCACCCCTGGGCTAATCATCCCCAAGAAGATACAATGAAGGCGGGGCGCGCGGTGGGATGACGCCTCGACCCCCGGCTGTGTTTTTTGTTTTTTCTAAATTAAGTATCAATGGTAAGAGCAATGAACGACCCGTTTCAGGCGCTGACGACACTGACCGTCGGCGGCAAAACTTTTCGGTATTACCGTCTGGAAGCACTTCAAAATCAAGGGCTCTGCCGCCTGGATAAGCTGCCGTTCTCGATCCGTGTCCTCCTCGAGTCGGTTTTGCGCTGGTGTGACGATCACGCGGTGACGCAAGAGGACGTCCGTCATCTTGCCTCGTGGAGCCCCTCCTCGACGGCCGCCGGTATTGAAGTCCCCTTTAAGCCGGCGCGGGTGATCCTTCAAGATTTTACCGGTGTCCCCGCGGTGGTTGACTTAGCCGCCATCCGATCGGCGATGGCGCGCTTGGGCGGCGATCCCAAGAAGATCAATCCTCTTATCCCCGTTGATCTGGTGATCGACCACTCTGTCCAGACCGACTTTTACGGTACCCAAGACGCCGCGCGGAAGAATGTGGAGCTGGAGTTTCAGCGCAACGCCGAGCGGTACGCGCTGCTTCATTGGGCGCAGGAGTCGCTCGATAATTTCCGCGCGGTTCCCCCGTCTATCGGAATCATTCACCAGCTCAATTTGGAGTACCTCGCCCGCGTGGTGATGAATACCGATTCCGATCTCCTCTATCCCGATTCCGTGGTCGGTACCGACAGCCACACCGTAATGATCGGCGGCCTCGGCGTCCTCGGCTGGGGAGTGGGGGGAATCGAGGCCGAGGCGGTGATGCTCGGTCAGCCGTACTATATGCTTGCCCCTGAGGTGATCGGTGTGGAATTAACCGGTAAACTTAAGGCCGGTGTCACCGCGACGGACCTGGTCTTGACGATCACCCAGATGCTTCGCAAAGAGGGGGTGGTCGGAAAGTTCGTCGAGTACTTCGGCTCGGGTGCCCTCGCGATGCCGGTCGCCGATCGGGCGGTACTGGCGAATATGGCCCCCGAGTACGGCGCGACGATCGGTTTCTTCCCCGTTGACGAAAAGACGATCGATTTCCTCCGCGCCACCGGTCGTTCTCCCGAGCGGATCGAACAGATCGAGGCGTACTGCCGCGCTCAATCTCTCTTCCGTACGGCCGATTCCGCGACTCCGGATTATACCAAGGTTCTGCGGCTCGATCTCGGGTCGGTTGTTCCGTCGCTGGCCGGGCCGAAGCGTCCTCAGGATCGTGTTCCTCTGGCCGATATGAAGCGCTCGTTCAATGAGTCTCTCCTGGCACCTATCTCCCAGCGCGGCTTCGCGCTGTCGCCGGAAGAGGCGCGCAAGCGGGCGAAGGTCGAATTTGCCGATGGAACCCGCTGTGAGATCGGTTCCGGTGCCGTGGTGATCGCCTCGATCACCAGCTGTACGAACACGAGCAACCCGACGCTGATGATCACCGCCGGTCTTTTGGCCCGCAATGCCGTCCGCCGGGGGCTGAAGGTCAAACCGTTCGTGAAGACCAGTCTCGGTCCCGGTTCCAGAGTGGTGGTCGATTACCTGCGAAAGGCGGATCTTCTCGGTGACCTCGAGGCGCTCGGTTTCAACGTCGTCGGTTTCGGCTGTCTGTCCTGCATTGGCAACAGCGGTCCCCTTCCCGAGCCGGTCGCTAAGGCCGTGACCGAAAACGATCTGTGCGTCAGCGCGGTTCTGAGCGGGAACCGCAATTTCGAGGGGCGTGTCAATCCTCTGGTCAAGGCGAACTACCTCGCCAGTCCGCCGCTGGTGGTCGCCTACGCGCTGGCCGGATCGACGGCCGTCGATCTGACGAGCGAACCGATCGGAACCGATCCCGACGGACAGCCGGTGATGCTGCGCGACCTGTGGCCCGATGAGGAACTGATCGCGCGGACGGTTCGCGAGTCGGTCCTTCCCGAGATGTACGCGGAGCGCTATGCCGACGTCTACAACGCCAACGAGCTGTGGAACGCGATCGCGACCTCTCCCAGCGAGCTCTTCGATTGGGACCGCAGCAGCACCTATATTCAAGAACCGCCGTTCTTCGCCGAGATGACTCCTCAGGCGGAGGTTCCCGGCGCCGTGACCGACGCGCGCGCTTTGCTTCTTCTGGGCGACTCGGTCACGACCGACCATATCTCTCCGGCCGGCGCGATCAAAGAAGATTCCCCCGCCGGGCGTTTCCTGATGGAGCATGGAGTCGAACCGAAACAGTTCAACAGCTACGGTTCGCGCCGCGGCAACGACCGGGTGATGACGCGAGGAACCTTCGCGAACATCCGAATCCGCAATCGTTTGGCTCCCGACACGGAAGGGGGCTGGACCCGTTATTTTGGCGCGGCCGATACCGATGGTCCGGTGATGTCGGTCTATGACGCCTCGGTCAAGTACGCCGAACAGAACATTCCGCTGGTTGTCCTGGCCGGGTCTGAGTACGGAACGGGAAGCAGCCGCGACTGGGCGGCCAAGGGGACGGCTCTTTTGGGTGTCAAAGCGGTTATAGCCCGGAGCTTCGAGCGGATTCACCGTGGAAATCTCGTCGGGATGGGGGTTCTTCCGCTGGAGTTCACCAACGGCGATTCGGTGGAGTCGCTTGGACTCGACGGTACCGAGTGGTTCACTATCCCCGCTCTTCCCGAGGGATTCATCCCCCGCTCGGAGATCACCGTGACGGCCCGCAAGGGGGACGGCGGTGAGAAACGCTTCGCCGTTCGTGTTAGGATCGATACCCCGGTGGAAATCGACTACTACCGTCAGGGAGGAATTCTCCCGGCGGTCATTCGTGAGATGCTCGATTAGAGATATCTCCTCGAAGCCTCGAATCTTTGCCGGTTTCCCTTCAAGCGCGGTTGGGCTTTGGGGAACCGGCTTTTTTCCCGATTTCCCTTTCACCGAAGGGTATTCCATGAGAGAAACCTCGAGCGGGCAGGTCCGGTTCGTGACGCTGTGCCTTCTGTTTTTCGCTCTTGCCGCGGGGCTTCCGGCCGAGGAGCCCAGGACCGAAGCTCGTCTGACGCAGGTGGCCACGATCGATTCTCTGTTGAGCGGCTGCTACGATGGCTGGATCTCGCTGGAAGAGTTTCTGTCGTACGGTGATTTCGGGCTTGGGACCGTTGACCGGATCAATGGCGAGCTGACCATTCTCGACGGTGTCCCCTATCAGTCACTCTTCGACGGAACCACGGTGGTCGCTGCACGGGACCTGAAACTTCCGTTCGCCTCGGTGGTTCCGTTCGACCCCGTCGGCGCGATCGTTATGAATATCGATTCCCCGTCCACGGAAGACGAGATCACCGAAAGAATCGACACCCTCTTCCCAAACCAAAATCGGCCTTTAGCGATCCGGATCGAGGGGGATTTCACCGACCTGCGGGCCCGCTCAGAAGTGGGGCAGAACAAACCGTACCGTCCTTTGGCCGAGACGATGAAAGACGCCGAGCGGCGCTTTGAGCTGGGGACACTTTCCGGGACCGTCGTTGGTTTTCGAACCCCCTCTTTGATGAAGGGGCTCAATATTCCCGGGTACCATTACCACTTTATCGACAGCTCGAAACAGATCGGGGGGCATCTCCTCCAATTCTCGGTCACTTCGGGGAAGGGGACTGTTCTCCCGATCGATGAATTCCTTCTGATCCTTCCGGAACTGCCCAGCGAGCTCGACCTGGAACGCGACCGATCCGAGGAACTCAACGCGGTTGAGAAGGGGCGATGAATGGGGACTCACCTGGCGTGAGTGTCGTGTTGTTCCTCGGTTTCGGCGATGGTTTTATCTATCTCCTCTTGGAATAGCCTGTCGAGAGCGTCTAGGTCGCCATCCGAGACAACCATAGGATCAACACAGTAATTCAGAAGCATTTCGTCGTCGCCGCAGGAGATGACCGCGATCCCGATCGGGGTATTGGACCGAACCGGAGGGGCGCCGACCATCCGAAGGAGCTCGCTGCCGTCGGATAAGACGATTTTTCTGTTCTGCCGCCAGTCAGGACGAACAAAGGCCGAACCTATCTGCCCAACATTCGAAAAGACCAGCGTGGCGTGGCAGAAGAAATCGGCGGTAAAGAAATGGATGACGCCCGGTATCTTCCGAAAGAACTTCAGCCCCCGCGTGAAGAACGCTCCAACCGACCATTTGCGCAGCCGCTGGATCTCGTCGTTGATTCCATAGAGAAATTCCTCCGAGCGATCGCAGCGGTTCACTCTTCGATTGACGAAGATATAACCAACCATATTGGCCATTGGGAGGGTACCGTGATTTTCGGTTCGCATATTGATCGGAATCACGATTTTGAGTCGACCGGAGCTTTCCTTCCCGGTGATTTCCTTCAGCCATCGGGCCGAGGCGGTGAACAGGTCGCGCAAAAGCAGAGAGTTCATACTCACGCCGTGGGTTTTCGCGCTTTTGAGATACGGTTTTAGTGAAAGTTCCCGCCAATAGATCCGTGGCCGACCGGGATCGGCCATCGCTTCTTCCGTTCCCGGGATGATCGGCGCGGAGGACACAGCCGAGGGGAGACCCCCTGTTTTATCAGGCACGGTTTGGGAGTTTCTGCGTTTAAGGAGAATCGGCGAGACATTGAGCGGCCGGCGCGCGAACCAGAGGGTAATTCGCTTGACGATGGCAAAGAGCCGTTTCGGCAGCGAAACCGGCTCGGGGTAAACGATATGAAAATCCTCTCTTTCCTTGAAAGAAAGCGGGTCACAGGGGGGAGCGCAGGGGATTTGAGGCAATGCTCGTTTTTCCCGAAGGCGGTTATCGTACAGCGCCATCCAATAGGAGAAGAAGCGAACGATACCGATCCCATCGGTGAGGGTATGATGAAAAACATCGTGAATGAGGAACCCGTCCGTACCGATGACCAGATGAAAACGGGCCGAGTTTGGGCCGCCGGCACAGAGTCGGTCTAAGGCCAGTACGCCCGAGCTGCCGAGAATCGGATGATCGACGGTTTCGTACGACAGAACCGGCTGCCTGATCGGATCGGCAGTCACCCAGTAATATTTTGTTCCCCTCCTTTTAATCACGGCGAAGAGTGTCGGCTCGCACAGAACAGCCTCGCGGAGTGTCTCTTCCAGAAGCTCCCTGTCGGGCCGGCCGGTGAAGTACCAGACGACATTTTCGCTCATGGGGAAACGTCCCCGGCTGTCTTGATAGAAATACTCCTCGAAAGGGGAAATTCTCAGCGGAAAGATATCTTTTGGGTCAAAATTCGGCATGGTATCGTCTGTTTTGCTTTCCTTCATCACTGAAGGGGGCTTCCCGGCCGGCAGCCGGAAATATTGGAAAACACCAAAAAAACGCTACAGTCGGCAGTATAATGAAAATGTCTTGTTTCTCAAGAGGAATTTGTTTCTCCTCCGATAAACTGGAAAATATGTGGGCCCGCACCTTTGGAGAAACCGCCTATTTTCCCTAAGGTGATATTTTACAATGTCGATTGATTGGGTATAATACTTTCGTTTTGATAGGCCGCGCGGCGTCACTATCGAACGCGCGGCCTTGCGTTCAGGCTCCTTTGCGCCTTTCGGGCGATGCCCGGAACGCAAGTGAAAACGTCGATTGGTAAAAGATATGGCGGAAGCATTGTCGAGCGAAAGGGGGCTGCGTGTCGTTGCTCGTGATGAGTATGGGATGCGGTGTCTCCTTGATGGTCAACGCCCTGTGTTTTTCTTTGAGGGAACACCCGAGCAGATGGGTGCGGCCCACGGTCGGCTTTTCAGAGACGGAATCGAGACTTTCTGCCGCAAGGTGCAGATGGTGGGGCTTATCCACACGATTGGAAAGAAAGTTTCCTATGCCGACAAGATCGCCGATTTGAAGCGGCGTTCCTTTAAGTATGTTCCCGATCGTTTCTTCCGTGAGATGAACGCGATCGCCGATGTGACGGGGGAGCCCAGGGAACTGATCTATCAGATCAATTTTCTTCACGAGCTGTTTCATTGCAGCGGTGTCGCCGCCTGCGGGAAGGCGACGGTCGACGGCAATGTCCGTCTCGGCCGAATCCTCGACTATATGCGGGATTTAGGAATCTACGCCTACGCGGGGCTCTTTGTGCTCATTCCGACCGAGACTCTCGACGGTCGTGCGCTGAATAAATGGATATCGGTCTCCTATGCCGGTTCGGTCGGTTCGGTCACCTGTATGAACGAGAAGGGACTGGCCATTGGCGAAAAAGGCGGGGGCGGGGAACGGAAGTGGGACGGCCTCCCGATGAGTTTCCTGATGCGCCGAATGATGGAGGAGTGTTCGACGGTCGATGAGGCGATCGCCTTGATGAAGTCGGTTCCTCTGACGTGTGACTACTACTACACCCTCTCCGACGCGGGCAATAATATCGCCGGGGTGGTGGCGAAATCCCAGTCCGAGGAGCCTGTCTATGTGATCCGCCCCAACGAGGACTACCCCGACTGGATGCCAAACGGAGCCGTTCTTCCCAAAAAGTTCGAAGACGTTGTCTACCTCTCCGGCCCGGGGGAAAGAATCGAGACTCTGGCCGAGCGGATCGACGCGGCCTACGGGAAGATCGACGCCCAAACGGTGATCGAAATGATGAAACGCCCCGTCTGCAAGACGACCAACCTCCACAACGCCGTCTTTGAGTCGGTGACACGCGATTTTTACTTCGCAGATGCCGGACGCAAGGTGCTGGCCGCCGACGCGCCCTACTATAAGGGGAATATCACCGAGTTCCTTGACTTTTATCAGAAGAACAAGTAGGTATTACGCGAGCTGGGATTTTTACCAGCGGGGCAGCAAACAAAAACGCCGCAC
This sequence comes from uncultured Planctomycetota bacterium, assembly GCA_902797455.1. GTDB lineage: Bacteria > Planctomycetota > Planctomycetia > Pirellulales > Thermoguttaceae > RUG695. The sequence goes on from CADBTE010000445.1 coordinate 9,701, forward strand.
CTGTAAGGCGCGGCGTTTTTTGTTTGCTGTTTTAGCCGGTCGAAACGGCCGTTACTTCGAGGCCTCCTCAACGGCGACCGCCACGGCGACGGTGGCGCCGACCATCGGGTTGTTCCCCATGCCGATGAGACCCATCATCTCGACGTGAGCCGGGACGGAGCTGGAACCTGCGAATTGGGCGTCGGAGTGCATACGGCCCATGGTATCGGTCATCCCGTACGAAGCCGGACCGGCGGCCATGTTGTCGGGGTGAAGGGTACGGCCGGTGCCGCCGCCGGAAGCGACCGAGAAGTACTTCTTCCCGTTGTCGATCGACCACTTCTTGTAGGTCCCCGCGACCGGATGCTGGAAACGGGTCGGGTTGGTCGAATTGCCGGTGATCGAAACATCGACGTCCTCATGGCGCATGATCGCCACGCCTTCGCACACATCGTCGGCGCCGAAGCATCGCACCAGCGCTCGCTCGCCGTTGGAGTACGGCTTCTCTTGGACGATTGCCAGCTCGCCGGTATAGTAGTCGTACTTCGTCTGGACATAGGTAAAACCGTTGATACGGCTGATGATCATCGCGGCGTCTTTCCCAAGGCCGTTGAGGATCACCTTCAGCGGGGCCTTGCGGACTTTGTTGGCGGTGCGGGCGATGCCGATAGCCCCCTCGGCCGCGGCGAACGATTCGTGACCGGCCAGGAAACAGAAGCACTTCGTTTCTTCGCGCAGAAGCATCGCGGCCAGGTTGCCGTGGCCGCGTCCAACCTGACGCTGGTCGGCGACCGAACCGGGGATACAGAACGCCTGAAGACCCTCACCAATCGCCTCGGCGGCGTCGGCGGCCTTGGAGCAGCCCTTCTTGAAGGCGATCGCGGCGCCGAGGGTGTAAGCCCAAACGGCGTTTTCGAAGGCAATCGGCTGGATGGAACGGACGATCTCACCAACATTGACGCCCTTGCTCTTGCAGAAGGTGTCGGCCGCCTCTAAGTCGGCGTAACCGTATTTTTTGAGGATCGGCTCAATCTGAGCGATGCGCCGCTCATAACTCTCGAAAGTCACCATAGGTTTTATTCCTTTATTGTTTCGTTGTTTTGTAGGATGGGAAAGGCGTCTTTTTCATGGGACGCCAGAGAAACCGGCAGTGAAACCGGGAGTTATTCTTTACGCGGGTCAATCGTCTTGGCGGCGTCGGCGTAACGGCCGTAGGTCCCAACGTTCTTCTCGAACGCTTCCTTCGGATCGGTACCTTTCTTGATGGCTTCCATCATCTTTCCGAGGTTGACAAACTTGTAGCCGATCACCTGGTCGTCGGCGTCCAGTCCGATGGAGAGGACGTACCCCTCGGCCATTTCGAGGTAACGAACCCCCTTGACCTTCGTGCTGTACATCGTGCCAATTTGGCTGCGAAGCCCCTTGCCGAGGTCTTCCAGACCGGCGCCGACCACCAGACCACCTTCGGAGAAAGCGGACTGGGAACGACCGTAGACGATCTGCAGGAAGAGCTCACGCATCGCGGTGTTGATCGCATCGCAGACCAGGTCGGTATTGAGGGCTTCCAAGAGGGTCTTGCCGGCGAGAATCTCGGCTGCCATGGCGGCCGAGTGGGTCATCCCCGAGCAGCCGAGGGTCTCGACGAGCGCTTCTTCGATGATCCCGTCTTTAACGTTCAAGGTCAGCTTGCAGGCGCCCTGCTGCGGGGCACACCAGCCGATGCCGTGAGTGAAGCCCGAAATATCGGAAATCTGGGTCACCGGAACCCATTTTCCCTCTTCCGGAATCGGTGCCGGGCCATGTTTCGGCCCCTTGGCGACACAGGTCATCTGTTGCACTTCGCGCGAATACTCCATCGATCCATTCTCCAGTTCTTGGGTTAAAAGTTGAGGTGGTTGAATATTATAGTTTATCCGTTGTGTTCTGAAAACGACGCTTGTGGACTGTCTTAGGTCGCGTCCAGGCCCGAGGAATCGGCGTTGTCAGAAAGGTTATTGTCGCTGCGGTCTCGATCGGGGATAAGATCGAGCCAGGCTCGGAAACGATCGGCTCCCTGACGGTGATAGAGCCCCTTTGTCGCTTGATCACTCACCCTTTCGACAGGGGGGTGAGGGGTGTCCCGGACCGACGGGGCGGTGTTCGCGCCAAGAAGATTCCCCTCCGCGTCACGCTGACCGCAGGTGGTAATGACCAATTCTATAATTCTAAAGAAATGATTGTTTGCCTGAAGGGGGCGGGCAACGGTCCCAAGCAAACCTCGGCCGGCCGCCATCGCGACGATATGCCCCTTGTCATGGACTCCGATATCCGCGGCCAGGACCAACGGAATCGCTGTGCGGTCGGGGAACATATCCTGAAGGCGGATGAGGAACTGAAAACCATTCATCCCTTCCGGGTAGAGCTCGGAGATAATGACATCGTAATGACTGAGTCGAATCATCGACAGCGCCGTATTGGCGTTCGAAGCCGACTCGACCGAACATCCGTACGGCTCGAAAATATGGTGGGCTGTCTGAACTTTTGACTCGTCTTTGTCGAGTATCAAAACACGACGATTGGCCAGGAGGGGATGATCGCCGGTGTGGGTCTGCAGAACCACCGCGATCTGATCGTGGATGGTTCTCGAGCGCAGAAGGATCTCTTTAAGGATCTGATCATCGCCGGAATTACCCTTGTGACGGTCCAGAAGGAGGGAGATATCCTCAATAATTCGGTCGATCGGAATGGCGACGGAACGGAAGATACGGCCGACGCTTCGACGGGCGCCAAACTCATTCTCGTGGCTTAGCAGCTCCAAGGTGTGGAGCGCCGCGGCGACGTCATGGGCGAAGATTTTGAGAAAGTAGGTGTCTCGGTCAGAGAAGGCGCCGGGGATTTTGCTCTCGACATTGCAGGTACCGACCAACAGATCGTACCAGAGGATCGGGACGGTGAGGGAGCAGCGGGCGCCCTGGAGTCCCGGAAGGTATCCGGGTTCGTTGACGGTGTCTTCGCAGAGGTAACTATGCTTGGTACTGGCCACATAGCCCGAGATCCCCCCACCGACGGTGGCTACCGTCAGCGGACGCTGGCTGGCTTCCTCGTCGATTCCGAAACTGGTAAAGGGGACGAGCGTATTGCTTTCCTCATCGTAGAGGCGAAATTCAAAGGCATCGTACGCGAGAATCTCGCGCATATTCTCTTTGATTTTCTCGGCGAGAAGCGTTTTGCGTCCCTCCACGGACATGAGCGACAGCTCTTCACTGGACAGGTCAACCAAAAGCCGGCCGACGTTCTGGAGCTTTCGGAGTGTTTCATCGACAAGCATCAGCTCGGTCACGTCGCGCATCTCGATGAAACATCCCTTGACCTGACCATTCTCATCGAAGTCGGGGGTGACGTCGAACTCGAAACAGGAGCGTTTATCGGCAGGACCGACCCAGATTTTCGAGGAGGTGGCCCGGCCGGTCGACCGGACGGTTTCCAGCGGGCAATAATCGGGCCCGGCGAGAACCGGATCGACAAAGATGCCGTAAAAACATTCCCCAACGGGATCGTCGATCGCGAAGCGATGGCGGAACGGCTTGTTTGCCCAGATAATTCGCTGATCCAAATCGACCTGGGTGATCCCGCTGGAGAGGGAATCGGCCAGGGATTCGTGTCTGGGCTTTTTGTCGGGGGAGGTACTCATATTCCGCG
>CADBTE010000446.1 GCA_902797455.1 uncultured Planctomycetota bacterium
CAGCGCGAAGTCCCGCCGGCCAACCTGACCGACGAGCAGATCCGCTACAACAAGTCGACCGGCGGCGGCGAGAAGGTGATGAAGGATGTCGATGTCGATGACGCCGTTCTGTTCCTGTGCCGCTACGATAACGGCGCTGTCGGTTCGTACGAGGCCGCGCGTCAGGCGACCGGCAACTTCAACCACAACGGGTTCGAGATCAACGGGACGAAGGGCGCTCTGAAGTTCTGCTTCGAGGATATGAACAAGCTGTGGTTCTTCGATCAGACGCTGCCGCGCCGCATTCAGGGCTGGTCCGAGATCCTCTGCACCTGCGCGGAGCATCCGTACGTGGGGAACTACTGGCCGGATGGTCACCTCATCGGTTACGAGCACGGCTTCACCAGCATGGCTTACGATATCCTTCGCAAGCTCAATGGCGAAGAGCCGGTCGTTCCGCTGCCGAGCTTCACCGACGCCTACAACACGCAGCGCGTTCTGGAGGCCGCGATGATTTCGGCCACCGAGAAGCGCTGGGTCGATATGGATACCGTGAAGTAATACGCGCGGGCGAGGAAATGTTCTGCCGCTCCCTTGACCCCACGGTCTTTCCCCGTGGGGAAGGGGGGGGGTGTTTTTTCACGATTCGGGAATGGCTTTATGAGCAAACCGGACAGACCGGACAGCAAACAGGACAAATGGGATCGGCTGACCCCGTTCGAGGAGTATATGTTTGTCGACGATACTCCCGCCTTCCCGATGTATTCCTGTCAGGGGCTTCGCCTGACCGGTTCCATCGATTTTGACGCGTTCGATCAGGCGTACCGCCTGGCGCTGGCGCGTCATCCGCTGCTCAACTCGAAGGTGGTGCGCCGCGGCCGGAAGTTCTTCTGGGAACCGAACAGCGATATCCCCCCGATCATTCGCCGGACCCGTCCGCTCGGCACGGCGCCGGAGGCGATCGATTGGAATATCCGCACCGACAGCGGGATGCGGCTGTTCCTCGATACGCTCACCGGTCCGGACGGCTCGGCCGCGGAATACGAATTCTTTCACCAGATTCATCACACCGCCTCCGACGGTATCGGAATGCTCCGTTTTTTAGGCGACCTGTTTCTTCTTTACGGCCGTCTGCTGGGCGTTATCGACGCCGACCTGCCGAAACTGGCCGAAGACAGCCGGGTGATCCGCCACGACTACGGGATGACCTACGCCAAATACTGGCGGTTTCTTCTCCGCAATACCCTTTCGACGCTGCAGCTGGTAGCCCGCTTTCCGACGCCGTTTCTGCGCCAGTCCCAACTCGATAAATCGCAGCCGATCGTCTCGTATCCGCGCATCATAAAAACACCCCTTTCCGCGGAGGAAACCAGCGCCTATCACGCCGCGGCCCGGCGTATGGGGCTGACGATCAACGACCTTCTTTTGCGCGATATCTTTGTGGTGATGCGCGAGTTTATCGACGCCGACGAGGAAAAAAGCGGCCGCCCGCGCGGGAATAAGTGGCTCCGCATCGCGATGCCGATCAACATGCGGACCGAGAAGCATCGCGCGATGTACGCCGCCAATATGGTCTCGATGGTTTTTATCGATCGGCGGCGGCGCCAGATCGACGCCTCGGACGCGTTCGCCGAGGGGATCCACCGGACCACCGAGATGATCAAAAACAAGGAACAGGGGCTCGTCCTGCTCAAAAACTTGGAAGGCCGCCGGGTCCTCCCCGGCGGGATCGAGATGGAGATGGCGATCAAGCGCTGCTGGTCGACTACCGTTCTGTCCAACTTGGGGCGGATTCTCCACCGGTTCCCCATGCCGTGCGACGAACAGGGCCGCGTCAAAATCGGCGATCTGACGATTGAGGACTTCTTCGGCTGTCCTCCGCTGCGGTATAAGACGCTCGCCACCTGGGGGGTTTGGTCCTACGCCGGCCGGCTGCAGCTGGCGATGCGCTGGGACGACCGCCTGATGACGCCCGAGCAAAGCCGGTTTTTAGCCGATCTGCTGCAGCGGCGGCTCAAAGCCAGCTGCGAGGGCCGGTAAGAGTATCCGGCAAGAGTGGTCGCCGGCACGACTGATAAGAAAAACGCCTGCATGGGGTGAAAGAAGTACGCGATGAATCTGAAGCAAACCAAATTTTCCGCCGCGGTCCCGGTGGTGGCCAACGAAAGGCTTGCCGCAGATACCTTTAAGATTACCTTAGACGCCCCCGGTTTTGCGCCGCTGGTCAAACCCGGTCAGTTCGCGCTCCTGCGGCTGCCCGGACGGCTCGATCCGCTGTGCGGCCGTCCATTCGCGGTCTACGACGCCGATCCGGCTTCCGGCCGGGTCGAGATGATCTATCTGGTCGTGGGGAAGATGACCCGGATCCTCTCGGACGCCGCCGCCGGCGATACCGTCGAGCTGATCGGTCCGTCGGGGAACGGCTGGGAAGTGATTTCCGGCGGGGCGCAGCGGTTCCCCGGCGATCGGCTGATTATGGTCGCCGGCGGGGTGGGGCAGACGCCGTTTCTGCTGCTGGCCCGGCAGTTCGCCCAGTACCGTGCCCAAGGGAAGAGCGCGCCGGATCTGACGCTTCTTTACGGGGCGCGCGGCAGTGAGCGCATGCCGCCGCTGGGTGATTTTGCCCGCTGCGGTGTCGAGGTGATCACCGCCACCGAAGACGGTTCGGCGGGGTATAAGGGGTTCGTTACCGATTTGATCCCGCGGGCGGCCGCCGGCGCCGAGTCGGCCGTCGTCGCCGCCTGCGGGCCGAAGCCGATGCTCCGGGCGGTTTTTCATCAGGCCAGCGGGCTGTCGCTCCCCTGCTGGACGTCCCTGGAATCACCGATGTCGTGCGGCTTAGGGATCTGCTTCGGCTGCGTCGTCGAGTATCGCACCGACGAGGGAAAGTGGGACTACCGCCGAACCTGTCAGGACGGGCCGATTTTCGACGCCTATCGCCTGAAGTGGGACTGAGGAAACTCCGTTGAGATGGAGAAAGCGCGCCGCGCGCGAATTGTATATTTCAAACAAGGAGTATGAAGATGCCGCTGATGTTATCGAAGCGCGCCGCGCGCGTGCTGGGGACACGAGTCTTTTCGGCTGTTTTCTCGCTGGCCCCCTTCGCGCGGGGCGAAGAGCCGGTTCCGATTACGGAATTCACCCCCTCCCAGACGGACGGGACCTACTACGGGATTATCTTTCCCCAGCCGGAACATCCCGCCGAAGGGGAACTGGTCATGGCGGCCCAATGGCGGATCTGGATTCCCGACGGCGTCGAGAAACTCCGCGGCGTGGTGGTTCATCAGCATGGCTGCGGAATGGGATCGTGCGACAGCGGCCGGACCGGTGTCTACGATATCCAGTGGCAGGAACTGGCCCGCAAGCATGATTGCGCTTTGATTGCCGTGTCGTATCGGCAAAACGACTTCGAGTGCGTCTGCTGGTGCGACCCGCGCCGCGGCTCGGCCAAGAGCTTTATGTCGGCGCTGGATTATTTCGCCAAGGTCAGCGGCCACGCCGAACTGACCGAAGTTCCCTGGGCGATCTGGGGACACAGCGGAGGGGCGCAGTGGACCAGCTGCATGGTGCAGCTCTATCCCGAGCGGATCGTCGGCGCCTGGCTGCGCAGCGGCCACCCCGATACCGTCGCGCCGCTGTTCGCCACGCTCCCGATGTGCGACGCCGTCCGCACGGTGCCGGTGATGCTGAACCTGGGGATCAGTGAGTACACGTTCAATATCGTCTGGGATCAGGCGTGGCCTTATTTCCAAACGATGCGCTCGCGCGGGGTGAAGATGGGCCTGCTGATCGACCCGCGAACCCATCACGAGACGGGGGATTCCCGCTACCCGGCGATTCGGTTCCTCGATCTGTGTCTGTCCGCGCGCCTGCCGGATCCGCGCTGCGGGGATAATACCCTTCGCGATATGCCCGGTGTGGTTTTGCCCGAAAGCGAGGTGACCGACCAGGAGCTGGGAGCCGCCTCGGTCCCCGACGACGCTGCCGAACACTGTTTCTACAGTGCCGCCGAGCGCCGCGCGTTTATCCATGACGGAATCTGGCTGCCGAGCGCCGATTATATCGATGTGTGGCGCCGCTACAGCGTCGATTGTTCCTTCGACGATACCACGCCCCCCCCGGCGCCGACCGACCTGGCGCTGAACGTCACCGGGGAGGAAGCGGTTGTGAGCTGGCGCTGCCGCGCCGACCTGGAAAGCGGCATCAAGACTTTC
>CADBTE010000447.1 GCA_902797455.1 uncultured Planctomycetota bacterium
AGAAGCGCTGCGGCGGTGGTGTGTTGGTGATGCCCGAATCGTACGTTCGCCTTGAGCAGGTCACCTTCGAGGAAAACGGCGCTGTCGACGGCGCGGGGCTCTACAGCGCGGGTGCCGAGACCTCGGCGGTCGGCTGCCGGTTTGTGAAAAACCTCGGATGCGAAGGGGGCGCCGGGGCGTTTGTCACCGCTGGACACCTGACACTGTCCGACTGCGAGATTTTGGAAAACAAGGTCGATAATCCCGATTTTGAGCGGGAACGCCCGAACTTCGTCTTTGTCCGGGACTATCCCAAGTCGTTCTGCAACGCCCGCGGCGGCGGGGTCCATGTCGGAAAGACCGGCACGGCCGCGATCGAGAACTGCCGCTTTATCGGAAATACCGTCCGCGGAACGATGACTCAGGGGGCCGGCCTTTACATCGACGAGTTCAACCCGGACGGCGTGACCGAACAGCCGAATGTCACCGTCACAAACTGCCTGTTTGACTCGAACGAGTCGATCGGCGATACCGAGGCCGTCTTCGATGTCAGCGGCGCCGGCGCGTACGCGAATTTCCGCCGTCACAGCCGGGTCGATCACTGCCGGTTCTTCCGCAACTGCTGCATTACCTGCCGCTTGGACGAGAATGGGAACCGCGTTGTCAGCCCCAACAAGGTCGTCTCGACCGAGGACGGCGGGGGCGGTGCCCTCTACAACGACGGCCGTATGGAGGTCCTCGGCTGTGTCTTCGAGGAGAACGCGATGATTCAGATGACCTTTGGCGATAAACGCGGGCCAAACGCCGACGGTGAAGAGACGGGGAACGGCTTTGGGATGCGCTTTGGCGGCGGGGCGTTCTGCGGTATCTCTGGGAATACCCTAATGAAAAACTGCTGGGTCGTTAACAACCGAACCGAGGTTCACGCCCCGATTAAAAACGGCGCCATCGGCGGAGGCGGGGTCGTCAATCTCAACATGAACCTGACGCTTGAAAACACGCTCATCGCCGGAAACCGCGTCTTGGATCTGCGTGCCGAAAAGACGCCGATGCCGGTGATCTCCGGCGGTTTGGCGGTCCTCGGCCCGGCGTCGGTTCGACACTGCACCATCACCGGCAATCAGGCCGACCTCGGCGCCGGAATATTTATCCTCTCGATCACCTCGCAGCTGAATAAGCTTAAAGTGCGCGACTCCATCATCGTCAATAACGTCGGCACGATCGAGATCGGCCGCTCTAAGCAGGAACCGATGAAGGGGTACAACGTTCTGACCACCGCCAAGACCCCCTGGACGAACGCCGCCAAAGACGCCGAGCACCTCTTTGTTCTCGATCCGGATCGGCCGCTGTTCACCGACCCCGAGCATGGCGACTATACCCTGGCCCCCGGCTCCCAGGCGATTCTCGAAGACGGAACCGTTATGGGGGTCGACTGGTCATCGTTCGACGCGGCGAGAGAGTAAGGACGTTCGGATAACGTGTTCCTTGACGGCCCAAGGGAAAAGACCGGTCGCTCCCTTTAGCGGAAGGCCGGTCTATTCGTTCTTACCGCCGGTACGGGACGTCCGCCTGCGCGCCGGAGAACATCCCACTGAGGTCTGTCGGCCGTCATCCTCGGGCCGGTGACAACAGACATAAATTCTGGCGCGAACGCAACGGTCTGACAAAACCACCGGATAAAAAATTTTTGACCGGCACAAAACCGTCAATGACCGATCAATATAGAGCCTGACATAAATAGGATGCTCGATAAAACAAACGAAAACAAAAAATTTCTTCAGTTCTCGCGCTATCTTCGTTGACAAATAAAAACCAATCTGGTATTTTGAAATCATTAGTGATTGTGTCTTTGGTTTTCACGCGAAGCGGCTTTTTTCTCGGCACGGTGCGTGGCCGCTGGCGTGTTATGTCCATTCTCCGGCCGCGGCGCGTCTGCTCGGCCAAACCCCGAAACCCGTTTTTACGGAGGTATTGTTTATGAACTCTTTGAATCCACGCAAGGCAGTGGAGCCGCGCGGCTTCACTTTGGTTGAGCTGCTGGTCGTCATCGCGATCATCGGCATCTTGATCGGACTGCTCCTCCCGGCGGTCCAGGCGGCCCGTGAGGCGGCCCG
>CADBTE010000448.1 GCA_902797455.1 uncultured Planctomycetota bacterium
AGATCTCTACAACAAGGGCGGCGACATCGGAAAGGAAACCCGTATCCTCTTCTTCTCGCGCAGCCGGATGAATCTTCTGCGGTACGCTCAGTGGATGGAACAGGACGGATGCGGAAAAACCAAAGATAATACCCCGCTCTTCGACGAAGACAACGCCGCTGCCGCCTGGCGTGACGCCGCGGAAAAGTGGGACGAATTGTGTCGATTGAGGGTTGAGACGGTGATCGAAGACCCGAACAATCCCGGCAAATTTCGTTGGATGTCGCTCAACGAGGTGGATGAGTGCAAGGCGGAAATCGCAGAGCTCATGGGGCAGATACAAGGAATGCTCCCGGAAGGGACCACCTTCGAGTCCCTCGTCTGGGATCGTTGGAATAATGTTCTGGAAGATAAGCATCGCGCCGGCCTTTTCACCGGATTGATGAGCCCCGCTCCTGAGGTCGATCCTATTAACGGTGAGACAGATCGTTCCCTGCGCGTGCTTCGCGACTATCTCGACGGGAAGCATGGCGAGTTCCCGGAATGGGCCGATTGGCGGAAGAAGCTTGAGGATCTTACTCGTAAATTGGTGATCGAATCCGCGAAGCCGGAAGATCAAGAGTTGGTCGCGGCCGCACTTGATGTCCCGGCGATATTCCGCACCGACGAGCAGCAGGAGCTGGTGGGGCCTTTCCTGGCGAATCTTGATTCGTGGGGGTATCAGGCCGAGGTGCTTCTTGCCCCGACGGCGGAGGTAATGACCGATTGCTTGGAGGGTGATGATCGTCAGAAGGCCCTGGATATCTGTGACCGTATCAACGATCTGAGTGAGCGCGCTCGTTTTTCGGAGCTGTTCGCCAATATTATGGACAGTGCCCACCGCCAAAGGGTGGTTGTCCTCGAGCAGGAGCCCGAGGCCCGCGCCGCTCGCGAGCACCGCTATTTGTCCCGCGTTCGTTTCTATTCCGGTCAGGTGGAAGAAGCCAACCAAGAGTTCCTCGATTGCGAGGCCTCCTGGATGGCCCTTTGCGGCAAGCCTGAGTTCGCTGATTTGCTCTATCGTCCTCAGATTCAGGGGGATTTCCTCGCGGAAAACGAGAAGTACACTATTATTCTCGACGCGCTTGCGAAAATATTTCCCATTCCCTATCCGTTTGAATCGATCGAAGAGCGGGCCTATCGCGAGACAGGACACGAGGGTATGGTCGTCGCGGCGAAGTCCTTCTTAGGCAAGAGCATCGACGAAAAGGATCCGAAGGCCTTCGAGAACGCGCAGTCTCTCATGCAGATTCTTGCTGGTTTCTTCGCCGCCTCGGAAACGGCGAAACTCTTCCCGACCCAAAGGCTCAGGGATGACGTGACCGAAGGGGCGAACCTTCTGGCTCGTACCTATGAGTCGCTCGATGAGGCGACGCGTCAGCAGCTTCGCAGCGAGGGGGTCTTCAGCCAATATCCGTGCCGCAGTGAACTGGAGCTCCTAATGACCAAGGGGGATCCCCTTTATCAGGAACTGGAGCTGCTTTATCAAGATTATCAGCGGAATCTCTATCAAGCCAGCGAGGATCCCGATCACGCGGCCGATGTTCAGGAAAAAATTTCGCAGTCTCGAGAAAGTCTCATAGAGAAGTACTCGGAATTGGTGAAGAAGTATCCGGTGCTGAAGTACGACGTCGATTCTTCCCTCTATCCTCGAATCAGCATGACGGTGGCTCAGTATGTTCAGCAGCTCAAGCAGGACGGGAAGGAGATTCCGGAAGATTTCGCGCTGAAAGCGTTTCTTCCTGAGTAGTCTGTAAGACCGGTCGGCTGGGTCGGTGGTTTGGTTCGTGTTATTGGGGAGTTCTCGAGGGGGGCTCCCCATTTTTCAATGCCCGTTCCCCTATTTCTCTACGGTATCGTCCTGTGTGACGATGGGAAAGACGACAGATATGACGACGGATCCCCAATCTTCCCCCTCCTCGGGTAAGATCTCTCCCGAAGAGTATCGTCGGCGGCTTTTGATGGAACGTCGGCGGACGATGCGTATTGTCCGAAATACCTTAATTGCCATCGCCCTTTTGGCTTTGAGCTGGTGGGCGTTTTTGATCTATCGAGGGAACTGACTACCGGACGATGACAACACCTCCACCCATTACTCCAGATTCCATTCGGGACGGGGCGTCACCCTCTTCGGATGTTCCTCTCTTGATCCGTGCCTTGCGCTGTGAGAAGGTGGAACGGGTTCCCGTTTGGCTCATGCGCCAGGCGGGCCGTTATATGGAGGAGTACCGCGAAGTTCGTCGAAAGACGGACTTTCTTCGGTTATGCAAGTGTCCTCCCCTCTGTGCCGAGGTGATGGCGACGGCGGTCGACCGATTGGGGGTCGACGCGGCGATCATTTTTTCGGATCTCCTTCCTATCTTAGAACCCCTCGGTTTTGAGCTGACCTACGCGCCCGGTGACGGACCTTCAATCGGAAATCCGCTGCGCGAACCATCCGACCTGGCGCGCGTTCGTGAACTGACCGACCTGTCGCCGATGGAATATCAATTCGACGTGGTTCGTCAGACGAGGCGCGTGATTCCCAAAGAAAAGGCCGTGATTGGCTTTGCGGGCGCTCCGTTTACCCTGGCCGGGTACGCGATCGAGGGACGCTCGAGCCGAACTTTCGA
>CADBTE010000449.1 GCA_902797455.1 uncultured Planctomycetota bacterium
GAACGCCTGTCGCGCCCCACATGGGGCGCGCGTGACCGTAACCCCAATGCTTCTCCCTCAAAAGAAAAACCGGCAGACTTCTTGTTTTTGGCCGTTGTACTCGACCTCGATTCGGTCGCGGCGGCGGTAATCGCCGCAGAGCAGGCCCCGGCGGCTTGGCGTGTTCGAGGCCAGACAGCAGATGGGAATCTCTCCTTCGATGCCGAGCTGCCGGGCGGTCTGAAGAGCCAGGGGGAGAATCCGCTTGAAGTACCCTCGGCCGCGGTACGAAAGTCGGACAAAACAGCCGATCTGCCCGCCGTAGGTCCGCAGAAAGTCGTTCAGCTCCAGGCGGATATTGACCGCCCCGATCACTTGATTTCCCTCCACCGCCCAGAAAGTGGCCGAGGGGACGTGCCCTTCGGGAAGATCTTCTCCTTTTTCATGCCGGCGATAATCGTCAAAGATCGTCTCTTTCCATTGATGGAAAAGCGCCGGGTCGTGGAGGATATAGGGATCATGGGTTTGTCCCCATGTCTCTTGGCACGCTTGGTAATAAGAAAGAAGATATTCGGGGGCGGGACGGATCAGCCGCGGCCCCCGGGGAGAGTCTTGGTTTAGGGACGAGTTTTCGTTCGTCGATAACTCTTCGTTTATCATCGAAGCCGCTTTACCGCGCCGCCTTTCCGGTAAGCTGAAGAATCCACGACTCGGCCAGCGCGCGCCACATCTCCCACGACGCCCCCGAGTAGTGATTGAAGCAGTGGTTCCCGTCGGGGAGTTCCACCAAAACATAGGGAAGGTTGTACCGCTGCATCGCCTTGGCGAAGGCGCGGCTGTTCTCGATCGGGACGACGGTGTCGTCGATCGCCTGCGCCAGGAAGACCGGCGGGGTCTCGGGGGTGACCTGCTTTTCGCTGGAGTAATAGTCGATCAACGCTTGGGGCGCGTTCTTCCCGAGAAGATTATCTTGGGAACCCTGGTGGGTATACTCCGACCCGAGAAGAATCACCGGATAGATCAGCAGCGAGAAATCGGGCCGGCAGCTGACACGCTCGATCGGGTCGGCGGCGTCGGCTTTCCCCGCGTCGAAGTGTGTGGTGGCGGTACTGGCCAGGTGCCCGCCGGCGGAGTAACCGATGATACCGATTTTATTCGGATCGATGCCGTATTTCTCGGCGTTGGCGCGGACATAGCGGATCGCCCGCTGCGTATCGGCCAGGGGGACGGTATCGCGGCCGGCGGGGAGCCGGTACTGCAGAACGAAACCGGCGATTCCAAAGGAATTGAGCCATTTGGCGGTTTCAGACCCCTCCGGGCAGAAAGCGGACAGACCCGCGTATCCGCCGCCGGGGCAGACGACGACCGCGGGGATCGGATCTTGAGAGGTTTGCTCGGGAAGAATCGGATAGAGACAGACCTCAACGTCCTCGGTATTGCCGGCCTTATCGATCGGCGCGCCGTCGGGCCAAAGATTGATGCCGGCCGGTTTTTCTTGAGCCGCGGCAACGCAGGCCAGGAAGAGAAGCGCCGCCGAGAGAACAAAAACAATGTTCTTAATCTGGTATTTCATCGTTATTGTTTGCTTATACTTGAAGATTCAAAGGTCATTTTTCCGCTTACGGAAGCCGATGGATCCACGCCGGGGCGAGCGCCTGCCACATATCCCACGACGACCCCTTGTAGCCGTTGAGGCCATGATCGCCGTTGGGCAGCTCTACCAAGACGTAGGGAAGATTGTACCGCTGCATCGCCCGGGCGAAGGCGCGGCTGTTCTCGATCGGAACGACGGAGTCGTCGACGGCGTGCGCCAGGAGAACCGGCGGGGTCTCGGGACCGACATGTTTCTCGTTCGAGAAATAATCAAGCTTTTCCCGCGTCTGATCCTTGCCGAGGAGGTTGTTCTGCGTTCCCAGGTGGGTCGACTGATCGCCGAAGAGGATCACCGGATAGATCAAAATGGCGAAGTCCGGACGGCAGCTGACCCGCTCGATGGGGTCGGCGGCGTCGGCTTTCCCCGCGTCGAAATGGGTGGCGGCGGTACTGGCCAGGTGGCCGCCGGCGGAGAAACCGATGATGCCGATCTTATTCGGATCGACGCCGTATTTCTCGGCGTTGGCGCGGACGAAGCGCATCGCCCGCTGCGCGTCGGCCAGGGGAACCGTTTCTCGGCCGGCGGGGAGCCGATATTCCAGGATAAAACCGGCGATGCCGTTGTCGTTGAGCCAGCGGGCAATGCCGTATCCCTCCGGCTGAATGCACAGACCGCCGTACCCGCCCCCCGGGCAGATGATGACCGCGGGGACCGCCCCGGCCCCGTTTTCGGGGAGCATCGGATAGAGGTTCACCGCGGCATCCTCGGTGTTGCCGTCGGCGTCGATCGGCGCGCCGCCGGGCCAAAGGTTGATTCCCTCGGGGGTATCCCCGGCACCGGCAGTGCCGGCAATCGTCAGCGCGGCCGCGGCCGAAATGACAAACAAAGCGTCTTGGAGAAATTTCTTCATTGTTTTAACTCGCTGGATGAATCGTTAGGGAAGTCTCACCGGGAAGACGCGGACGGTTTTGGTCGTCTTGCCGTCGAGCGTCGCGGTAAATTCGTTTTTAAAGGTATCTTTACCGCCGTTGTCATCAAAGACCTGGGCGCTGTACTGGAAGGTGCCGTCCTCGGCCACGGGAATCTCGTTGCCGTCGACGGTTACCGCCGCGCCGGGGTCGGTCAGGCCGTAGTACTCAATCACAAACGGGCCGACCGTCACCGCCTGGCCGTCGCCCGGGCAGGAACGGACGATCAGCTTGGGGCCGTTGACCATCGCCGAGATCTCGCGGGCCGTATCCTCACGCGCCTGACGGAAGACCTCCGGGTCGGGATTGACCTCGGTCATCGAGGGGAGCGCGCGGTGAGCCAGTTCCATCGAGCGTGTCTCAGGATCGAGCCACCAAAGGTCGGCGCCGCTGTTTTGGGCCGCCTCTTCGGTAAGACGCTGCAGAAGGAGGAAATACTCGTAATCCTCAATGCTCTCGCGCTCGATTTCCCAGCGGATCGAGTCGAGCGGGCCGGGATAGACGCAATGCGTGTCCCCGGGAGGAAGGTTCTGTGACGGCGCGCCGAAGGGATCCTCCGCCCAGAAGTTGTATCCCCAATGGAGGTAGCCGCACAGATGCTCGGTGTAGTTCACCCAATGGATCGCCCGCACACGGGTCGCCGGGATGTCTATAAAGCGGTTCGGATAATATTTCCCGAACGGATGGCAGCAGATATAGAACCACATCTCGTGATCGTCGCACCGCAGATGGTTGAACATATCCTTCCACCGCTCGTAGTGCGAGAGCTTGGGAACCCAGACCTCGAGATCGTCCGAGAAGTGGGTGCTTTCAATCGCGTCGATCCGCTTGATCCGAGGCGCGGCCCGGTGGACAAACTCCGAAACCTCGCGCCAGGAGGCCATATCTTCACGGAACGGCTCGTCGGCGATGTGGATCATCGATTTATCGATGCGGCCGGTATCGACAAGCCACTTCTCCAGCGCGCCGAGGACCTCGGGAACCCAGACGGTCCCTGGAACTTCGACATCCTCTCCCTTGGCTTCATCGAAAATCCGGACGGACAAAAAAACCAGCTCGTGTTTGGTGCGATCGACCCAGGCGCAGTGGAAGAACTCCAGCCGCTGGCCGACACCGCACTTTTCGGCCACTTCGATGAACTTCTGCATCCGCGAAAAATCGATATCCCACGTGCCGTCGCTTTTGCGCGTGGCGCGCACCAGCGAACCGGGGAGCTCATTGATCCAGACGGTGTTCTGCCGGTGTTCCGCCATATTCCTGAAGTACTTCTCCAGGACTTCCCAATAGGCGTCGGAGGCGAATTCCACATTGTGAACGGCCGCCAGCTTGTGCATATCGAACCAGTTGGTGACCCAAAGGTGACGTTCTTCCGGCAGGGTGAAGGGGAAAACCTCCAGTGTCAGCGGCAAAGCCGCTTCGGCGGTGCTGTTCTTAACGGTGATCGTCCCGCTGTAGGAGCCCGCGGCCGTTTCGGCCGGGACAAAAACGGTGACCCAAACACCGAGGGCCTCGCCGGCCTTGAGCGAGACGGTGGTCTCCTCATAGAGGATATCGGGGAAGTCGCACGGGGCGGTCCGGACGACGGTGCTGTCGTATTGCGTATTATGACGCAGCGGAACCGTTCCGATCGGCCGCAGACGGACCCGCTCGGCGGGAATCACCGCCGAGTCGGGCCCGGCCAGATCCGAGACGCTCAGGGTGACATTCTCCAGGTCGGCCGGGGAGAGAATTCCGAACTGCCCCGACTCGTACTCGTTCCGCGCGGCGGAAAGGGCGATCGGCGCGGCATCACCGGCCGGCGTGTCGCTGAAGATCCTCGTGTGAATATCGACCGGCCAAAGGGTAAGGGCTTCCTCGGCCCCGGCGTGCCGGGACACTGAGGAGAGCGACAGCAGCGCGAAAAGCGCCGAGACGGCGATGCGGAAAAAAGGTCTCGTCATACGGTAAAACTCCTTCTCTTTTCGGAATATCTCTTTGGAGGAATCCTCTTATTTGTGCGGGCAACCCCAATCGTAAATCAACCGGAGGGAAAAATCAATCCTTCCCGGCCGGCGCTCCTCGGCCGGGCGTTCGAACCGATAGCTTTGCCGCCTCACGCCGAGACGGCCGATTTTTTAGCGCGAAAATTTCTCTCAAAATGTGGAGAAGTTTCTCCGCCGTGTCCCTATAATGAGTTACAGGAGCTTTACGTATGGCTTCGCCAAAAAACGGCCCGAACAATCTAAAAACAAGGAGACCTTAAAATGCTGCCTGCCCCTCCCGAAATCCTGCGCTGCCCGAAATGCGAGCAGCGGTTCCTGCGGAAACATTTGATGAGCGGCAATACCTTCGGCGCGACTGTCTATTCCCATGGCCGGATGGATGCCCCGATGCTTCCGGAGTTTCCGGCGTTCTCCCAATGCCCCAGCTGCGGAGCTTTCTTCTGGGTGGAAGACCTGGACAGCGAAGGCGAATCATTCTTCGACGACGATCGTTACCCCGGCATCAAAAAACTGACAGCTGCCGAGACGGCGAAGTTTCTCGAAAGCGGTTTGGTGGATGAGCCACAGCGGGAAATCTTCGTCCGAATCAAGCTGTGGCACGCCTTTGACGATCGAATCTGTGACGGTCCTCGCGAGGAACAAAAGCTCTGGGAAGAGAACCTTCGGCGTCTTTTGGAGCTTCAGCCCGAGGAGGAGCTGATGATCGCCGAAATCTACCGCCAGCTCGGCCGGTTCGACGAGGCCATGGAAGTCCTCAACGCGGTCTTGGCGGACGAAGAGAAAAGCGAGATGTGGGATTTTGCCGCCCAGATGAAAGACCACTGCGAGAAGAAGGATCGCGGGGTGTTCCGCTTTTCGGACGACTGATCGGCCCCGCCGCTTCCCCTCTTTCCCCCTTTGGGGGGAAAGAAGGGGGGAAAGCGGAATATCCTCCCTGAAAAAAACTTCTCCCCGAGACCGTTCTTTTGGACAAACCGCTTTCCTCTTCCCCTATAATACTGAACGAGGACGAAGAAAAACCACGGTCAAAACGTGTTTCCAAGGAGTAATACACAAGCTATGGCATCCAAAACCCTCAAACTGGGACTGTTCCTGCTGGGAGCTGTCCTGCTGGCCGGCTGCCGACCCTCCGCGCCGCCGACCGACCATACCGAGCCGGCCGACCTTGCCGCGCCGACGGCCGCGCAGGCACCCGCGGCCGATACCCCGGCCGTGCGGCCGATCATTGTTGATGTGCGCAGCCCCGAGGAATACGCCCAGGGGCACCTCCGCGGGGCGATCCTCCTGCCGCACACCGAAGCGGCCGATCGGGCCGCCGAGCTGTTCGGCGACAAGGACGCGCCGCTGGCCGTCTACTGCAAAGCGGGTATCCGCGCCGAAAACGCGCGCCAAACCCTCGAGTCGCTCGGGTACACGAATGTCACCAACCTGGGGGGAATGGAAGACGCGTCGCGGAAGCTCGGCGTGGAGATCGTCACCGATCAGGCCGAACTATAGCGGCGCGCACCGCCAAATAATAAAAAAAGGGTTTTTGGCCTACCGGCCAAAAACCCTTGTGAGTGGGCGATGCTGGACTCGAACCAGTGACCTCGGCCGTGTGAAAGCCGCGCTCTAACCAGCTGAGCTAATCGCCCAAACAGTACAGGGATTTTACCCGGCCTTGTCATTTCGTCAATCCCTGACGAAAGGGGCCGAAAAGTTGATGTTATTGCAGCATAAGGAGAGAAAAATGCCGCAGAACAGTGAAGTAAAGTATTTGGTTTTCGACATTGAGACGGTTGCCGATGAGGACTTGATCAAAGAGGTGAAGTACCCGCACGAGCAGATCACCCCGCGTGAGGCGCGCAAGAAGTATACCGATGAACTGATCGAGAAGAAGGATGACGATTTCATCCCTCATACCTTTCAGTTTCCGGTGACACTGGCGATGGCGAAGCTCCGCGGGGACTTCACGATCGTCGATCTTCCGGTGCTCACCTTCGAGCAGGGGGGGCCGGGAAAACTGGTCGAATCCTTCTGGCGGGGGTGGGAGAAATACAATCGTCCGACACTGGTGACCTTCAACGGGAAGGGGTTCGACCTCCCCGTGATGGAGCACATGGCGTTCCGCTACGGGATCCCGATCCCGGGGTGGATGACGAGCAAAATGTCCTTTGATGGCCGAATTATCCTGGGTGGTACCTCGGAGAATCCACGATACCGCTATAATGCGCTCAGCCACATCGACGTGATGGAGATTCTCTCCAACTTCCGTTCCTATGTCGGCGGAATGAACCTCGCCGCCAAAGGGATCGGCTGCC
>CADBTE010000450.1 GCA_902797455.1 uncultured Planctomycetota bacterium
AAAAGGGGGCCTTAAAGGGCCCCCTTTTTTTGTCCTAAACCGTGACGGGAAAAACCATCCGAAGAGGAGTTTGAATTTTTGGAATATTTCGTGTATAACTGCCGGTAACGCGTGCATCCCCTTAAACTAAAAAATATGCCCAAAAATTCGCGAATGTCCGTTTTCATAAAGAAACCCGCCTTTTTGCTGATCATCGCGCTGGCGGCCGTCGGTCTTTGGGTCTGCCGCGGTCATATTGGGAATCTTCACCGGCGTCAGTCCGCCGCCATGCTGAAACTCTTCGGCAATGTCGAAATCCGGCGGGTCAATCTTGCCTTTAGAGTATCGGGGCGAATTCAAGAGATCTGTTTTGAGGAAGGGGACCGCGTCAGCAAGGGGGATGTCATCGCCCGTCTCGACCGCCGCCCGTACGAGGTCGCTCTGGCCTCGGTCACCGCTCGGCACAACGCGGCCCAGGCCGTCCTCCGACGGCTCGAAAACGGCAGCCGCCCCCAAGAGATCGAAGAGGCACGCGCCCGGCTCGACGAGCTAAAAGCGTCGCTCACGTTCGCGGAAATTGACTACGAGCGCAACCGCGAGCTGGTGATGCACAGCGCGGTGACTCAAAGCGATGTCGATCAAACGCTGGCGGTTCGTGATATGGGGATCGCCAAGGTCAAGCAGGCCGAACAGAAGCTTCGCCTCTTGGAAGAGGGGGCGCGCCAAGAAGAGATTGAGGGCGCCCGCGCCCTTTGCGCCGAGACGGAGGCGAACGTCGAGCAGGCAAAGATCTCTCTGGCCGATACCGAGCTTGCCGCGCCGAACGACGGGATTCTCTTAACCCGTGTCAAGGAAGACGGTGCCGTTGTTCAGGCGACCGAAACGATCGCGACGCTGTCGCTCTCCCAGACGGTCTGGGTCTATGTCTACGTCGATGAGCCCGATTTAGGGAAGCTGGCCCCGGGAATGAAGGTCGACATTCTGACCGATTCCCGTTCCGTCCCTTACAAGGGAACCGTTGGTTATATCTCCCCCGTGGCGGAATTTACGCCGAAGAACGTCGAAACCGAAAAACTCCGGACCGATCTGGTCTACCGCGTCCGCGTCCTTGCCGACACCCCCGACGACGGACTGCGCCAGGGGATGCCGGTCACGGTCTGTATTCCTCTGGATAACGCGCCGGGAGAAGCACAGGCCGCCCCCCCCGCAAAGGCCGCCTCCGAGACCGATTCCCCCAACGAATAATCGATGGATCCATCCTCCATGTCAACCAACGGATCCCCCCCGAGCGACGGTACATCCGGCATCGAAATCCGGGCGCTGACCAAATGCTTTGCCCACAATCAGCGCCCGGCGCTCGATGGTTTAAGCGCCGTCATCCGCACGGGACGGATCACCGGGCTGGTCGGCCCCGACGGTGCGGGGAAGACAACGCTTCTGCGCCTCATCGCCGGCCTTCTCGAACCGACCTCCGGAACGATCTCGGTCTTTGGATTCGATACCGTTCGGCAAACCGACTCGATCAAGCCGCTGCTCGGCTATATGCCGCAGAAGTTCGGTCTCTACGAAGATCTCACCGTTCAAGAGAACCTTGAACTCTACGCCGAACTGCGCGGCCTCCCCTGCGACGAGAAAAAATCGCGCTTTGATGAACTCCTGCGTTTCACCTCCCTGGGCCCCTTCACCGATCGGCTGGCCGGCCGTCTCTCCGGGGGAATGAAACAAAAACTCGGCCTGGCTTGCGCGCTGATCAAGATGCCCCGTCTGCTGATCCTCGATGAACCGGGGGTCGGCGTCGACCCGATCAGCCGCCGTGAACTGTGGCGAATGGCACGCGACATGGTCACCGACCAAGTCATCATCCTCTGGAGCACCGCTTACCTCAACGAGGCCCAGATGTGCGACGAGGTCCTTCTGCTGGAGGAGGGGAAGGAACTCTTCTTCGGGACGCCGGCCGAGTTGATGTCGTCTGTCAACGGCCGGGTGATCCATATCACCGGACTGGAAGAGAGAAAACGCCGCGCGCATTTGGCGGTTCTCCTGCGCGATGAGCGTGTTCGCGACGGAACAATCCAGGGGGATGGACTGCGGATCATCCTCGATCGGCCGCCGGCCCGGTTCTCAGGCGATTTGTTCCCCACCCCGCCGGGTCGGTTCGCCGAGGTTTCTCCCCGCTTTGAGGATGGCTACATCGATATTCTCGGCGGGATCGGTTCCCGCCAATCGGGGCTGACCGACCGTTTCCGCGTCATCCCCCATAACGAAGGCAGCGTCGTCGAGGCACGGGGGCTCACCAAGCGCTACGGGAACTTCACCGCCGCCGATCATATCGATTTTCAGATTCGGCAAGGCGAGATCATGGGGCTCCTCGGTCCGAACGGCGCGGGGAAAAGTACCACCTTCAAGATGCTCTGCGGCCTGCTGCGGCCAACCGAGGGAGAAGGGTTCATTGCCGGAGAGAACCTGCAAAAGGCAGGTTCACACGCCCGATCGCGGCTCGGCTACATGGCGCAGAAGTTCTCGCTCTATCCCGACCTGACCGTTCGGCAAAACCTCGCGTTTTACGCCGGCGTCTACGGACTGTCGGGAAAACGTCATCGTCAGGCCGTCGACGAGATGATCGACCTGTTCGAGTTGGCCCCCTACGCCGGGACTTCCTCGGGGCTTTTGCCCTTGGGCTTTAAACAGCGTCTGTCGCTGGCCGCCGCGCTGATGCATCAGCCCGACGTTCTCTTTCTCGATGAGCCGACCTCCGGGGTCGATCCCTTGACACGCCGAGAGTTCTGGGGACATATCAACGCCCTGGTCGAAAAGGGAGTAACCGTTTTGGTAACGACTCACTTTATGGACGAGGCGGAGTACTGCGATCGGATCAGCTTGATCTTCGGCGGAAGAAAGATCGCCGAGGGAACCCCCTCCGCGCTCAAAGCGATGGCACGCTCAAACGAACGTCCGAACCCAACCCTGGAAGACGCCTTTATCTCCCTGGTAGAACAGACCAAAGAACGTGACTGACAACCGAACCGATCACCTAACCGACATCGCGGCAAACGCGCCGGCCGGAACCGGCCGGCGCCGAAGGAAGCGGCTTCTGCTGGCTTTTATGAAGAAGGAGTCTCTTCAAATCGTTCGCGACCCGAGCTGTCTGCTGGTCGCGTTCGTTCTGCCGCTGATTCTGCTGCTGGTCTACGGCTACGGGATGTCGCTGGAGCTGAATAATATCCGTGTCGCCGCGGTTCTTGAGGACAACGGCCCTTTAGCGCAGTCGCTGGTTCAGACGTTTGAGGCCTCGCGTTACCTAAAAGTCCTCCGCCGCGCGACACGAAAAGTGGCCGAAGACGACCTGACCAACGCCCGTGTTCGGGCGGTGATCATCTTAGCGAACGATTTCTCGAAAAATGTCGAATCGGGAAGAGGGGGATCGATCCAGCTGATCACCGACGGCAGCGAGGCCAATTCTGCGACGATCATCGAGAACTACGTTCAGGGGATTGTCGCGATCTGGCAGCGGCACCAAGCCGAGGACCGGCATCAAATTCCCTCCGAAAGCGGGACGATCCGAACACGCTTTTGGTACAACGATGAGTTGGATAGCCGTTTCTCGCTTGTCCCCGGCTCCATTGTCCTGGTCCTCGCCATCATCGGGACCCTGCTCACCGCGCTGGTGGTTGCCCGTGAGTGGGAACGGGGGACGATGGAGGCCATGCTTGCCACGCCGATTCGTAAATCGGACCTGTTTATCGGGAAGCTCTTCCCCTACTATCTGCTCGGGATCGGTTCAACGATGGTCTGTGTGATCATCAGCCGTGTTCTTTTCGGCGTTCCCCTGCGCGGCTCGCTTGAGGCACTGCTGGCGATCGTCTCGGTCTTTCTTTTCGCGGCGCTGATCCAGGGATTCTTCATCTCGACCGTTACCAAGAACCAGTTCCTCGCCTCGGTGGCGGCGTTGGTTTTAAGCTTTCTCCCCAACTTTATACTTTCCGGATTGATTTTTGAGATCGACTCGATGCCGCGGTGGATCCAGATGTTCACCTACTGTTTCCCGGCGCGGTACTGTGTCGCCTCACTGCGGACGGTTTTTTTAGTCGGGGATGTCTGGCCGCTGTTTACCCGCCATATGACCGCTATGGCGGTCATCGGTATCTTCTTCCTGATGCTGGCCGTACATGTCACCCCCCGTCGACTCGAATGAAAAGATCTCCCGCGTATGGCTTTTGCGTTTTAGGCGGCGCGATCAAAAACAAAATATCCAATTATGTTCCAGCGTATCCTTCGATTATTCATCAAAGAACTGCTCGTCTCGCTTCGTGACCCGAAGTCCCGGTTCGTCATCATCGGTCCGCCGATCATCCAGCTCTTTATCTTCTCGTACGCGATAACACTGGACGTCAAAAACGCATCGCTGGCGATTCTCAATCACGATACCGGAATCGAGGCGCAATCGGTCATCAAAAATGTCGTTTCGACCCCGGTCTTTACCAAGGTAATCACCGTCAAAAACCAGGAACAGATCCGCGACGCTCTCGATAAGCAGATCGTCTCGGCGGCGCTGGTCTTCCCGCCCAACTTCTCCGAGACAGCGGCGGGCAGATCCGCGCAGCCGGCCCCTATTGAGATTATCGCCGACGGCCGCCGCGCCAACGCTTCCCCTATTTTGGTCGGCTACCTCCAGAAGATGATCCAAGCCGATATCACCGGTCGAATGCGCGAGCGCGGCGCGGCCGCCGATACCGGAGGGATTTCGGTCGTGACGCGCCATTGGTTTAATCCGAACCTTCTTCCCCGCCCGGCCTTTATCCCCGCGCTGATCTGTGTCTTGTGCGCGGTGGTGGGAACGATTCTTTCGGGACTGTCCGTCGCCCGAGAACGGGAAATCGGCACCTTCGAGCAGCTGCTGGTCTGTCCCCTGACGAGTTTCGAGATATTAGTCGGCAAGACGCTGGCGGTGATGCTCCTGACCACCGTCACCGCGGCGTTTTTGGCGTTGATTATTATTTACTTCTTCGGAATCTCGCTGAAGGCACCGGTAATTTATTTCTTCCTCTCGACCGAGATCTTCCTTCTGGCGGTGATCGGAGTGGGGCTCTTTGTCTCGTCGCTGGTGACCACGCAGCAGCAGGCGGTCTTGGGATGTACACTGATCCTCCCCCCCTCGATTATGCTCTCGGGATTCGCGACCCCGATCGAGAATATGCCCGCGTTAATGCAGTGGATCACGGTGGCCAATCCGGTCCGCTGGTTTTTGATCGTCATCAAAGGGCTTTTCCTCCGGGGAATGGCGCCGGAAGCGATTTTTGAGAACCTCTGGCCGATGCTCGTCATCGCCGCGGTCACCCTCTCGGCGGCGGGTTTTATGTTCAAACGCCGCCGAGAGTGAACGCTCTTCCTAAGCCGCTACATCTCCAGCTGCTCGTAGCCGTTTTGGTAGACCGGCCTGATCAGCTGTTCGTATCCCGGGGTCTTCAGGTCGCCCAAGTTGGTGATCGTCAGCGTCCGGTCGTCCCATTGGATCTCTTCTCCCCAGACATCGGGCTGCGACGCTCCCCAGACCGCCAGATTCCCCAGCAGGACCATCTCGGTCAGCGGCCCGGCGTGATCGGGGAAGTTCGACCAGCACAGCTGCGGCTTCCCCTCCCAGATGGCGGTGAACCATTCCAGTTTGTGAAGCTGGTCGCCGTCGTTGGTCCCGTCCTCGCGCGGCGGAACCGGATACTCCAGCGCCGACTCCGGAAGCGGCTCCATCGCGTTGCCGTCCCGGTCGATGAATGTCCCGTCGCTGGTCATGCACCCCTTGGTCCCGATCGTCGCCGACACCCAGCCCTTCTCGGGAAGGTGGTATTTTTCGATCAGCTCCGGATCCAGCGCCTGCGAGGCGTCGTACCAGGTGAGCGTGACCGGCCCCCGGCTGTCGTTGGCGGGGAATTGATACCGGCAGATCGACCGCGCCGGGAAACTGTCGAAGTCGTGGCCGCTGGTCATCGCGACAACGCTCGAGGGATGACGCAAAGAGGCCCCGGTGAACGGCAAATTGAGCTCATGGCACCCCATGTCCCCCAAAGAGCCCGTGCCGAAGTCCCACCAGCCGCGCCAGACAAACGAGTGGTAGAGCCCCGGCCAAAACTCCCTCTTCGCGGCCGGACCGAGCCAGTCGGACCAGCTCAGCTGCCTCAGCGCCCCCTCGATCTGCTTCTTCTTCTCGGCAATCTCCTCGTCGGCCAATTCCGGCTCATCGGCGTTCTCGGCTTTTGTTTGCTCGATGAACCGCTCCAGCGTCATCCGGCGGTCGGGCCCCTGCGGCCAAATCGGCCGGTTCGTCCGGGCGATCACCTCGGTCACCTCCCCCAGCGCGCCGGCCTGGATCTGGGCAACCAGCTGGCGGAATTTGATACCGTTCGATCCCTGGTTCCCCATCTGGGTGCAGACGCCGTTTTCTTTTGCCAGGCGTCCTAAAGCCCGCGCCTCGCCGATGGTGCGTGTCAGCGGTTTTTGCGTGTAGCAGTGTTTCTTGAGCTTCAGCGCCGCGGCGGTGATCGGCGCGTGGGTATGGTCGGCGGTTCCGACCGTTACCGCGTCGACCTTATCCCCCATCTCGGCGAAGAGCTCGCGGTAGTCGATGAACGACCGTGCATCGGGGAAGTTCTGCGCCTCGCCGGCCAGCAAATTCCTATCAACATCACACAGCGCCACGACCTTGCCGTAGCGCCCGGCGTGGTGGATATCCCCCGACCCCTTGCCGCCGATGCCGATTCCCGCCACCGCGACCCCCTCTAAAGCGCTGGCCCGCGCCACGCGGCGGAATCCCCCCGCGGCGGCCAGGTATCCCAAACCGGTTACCTTCAAAAAGCTGCGTCGGCTCTTGATTGTTTTTTTCGGCATCTGAACTGTCTCCCAAATTTTGTGATGGCTTCTTGGACTGTTGTTTCCCGCAAACGTTGATTGTCGGACTCGGGATGGGAAAAGTCAAGTATAGTCAAGGGGGCGGCAGCCGGTGTTAAAAACACCCCCGCCGGGAAACGCGTCCTAAAAGGTCTTTTCGGATTCGAGCCGCCCGTAAAGGAATTCTCTGCCGGGCCAAAGCCAAAAACAACGGTCGGCAAAGGTATACAGATAAACAATTATCGATATATTATTATCTTATTCTCTGGTATTATTTCGTCCGCGCGCTAGTGATTTCGTGCCCTTGATGGGCGGTAATTGCCGAGCGGGGGCGTGAACGGCTTCCAAATTTCCCGGGATTGTGGTTATTTTCGCGCGCGCTTCCCTTGCCAAAGGGCTCCCAGGTTATATATTCTACTTATTACGCTCGTGCGCGGGGGACGTACTGGTTCCTTCCCGTACCCGCAGACCATAAGACCGGTACGATCGTTGAACTTAGAATTGACGCTGTATGTCTAATCCGAAGCGAAGGCCGAAAATCGCCATTGGCTTTAACCAGCTTACCAGTTACGCGGCCCGTGAACGTCTGCGCGGTATTCTCCGATACGAACGCCTCAACAGTCAGTGGGATTTCCTCCTGGACTACCACACCCTCTCCATCCCCAGTTTCGACTACCAGATCGCCGACATCACCGGATACATCGGTGAGGAACGGCGCGATCTGACCGATCCGCTCATCGCGCGCGATGTCCCCTGCGTCTTCTTCGACCCCTCCCCGAGTTACATCAAGTCGTTCGGCTCTTACAGGCGCTACAGCTGTGTCAACAGCGACGGCCGCGCGATCGGCGTGATGGGGGCGCGCCATTTTCTCGGCCAGCATTTCAAAAATTTCGCCTTCATCGACAATATCGAAACCCACGATCCTTCCGTCTGCCACTGGTCGCGCCAGCGTCGTCTCGGGTTCGAGGAAGAACTGCGCCGCCGCGGCCATAAGTGCCATATTTTCGACTTGTCGAAGTTTGACCCGGTCGACCCCAAAAAGGCGTTTCGGGCGTGGTTCACCGCCCTCCCCAAGCCGGTCGGCATTATGATCACGACCGACGAGCGGGCGCAGGTCCTCCTGCGTTCCTGCCGCGAGCTGAATTTCGATGTTCCCGAACAGGTCTCGATCCTCGGGGTCGACAACGACGAACTCCTCTGCAAGTCGGCCGGCCCTTCCCTCTCGAGCGTCGACGTCGATAACTACCGCGCGGGGTTCCTCGCCGCGGAGCTTCTCGACTCCCTGATCAAGGGGAAAATCCGCTCCCCACGCACGGTCAGCTATCCGCCGCTGATGGTGGTTCAGCGCCAAAGTACCGAGGCCCCCCAGTACGACGACCCGCTGGTCAACGATGTCCTCCTCCAGATTTGGTCTTCCCGCGGCTGCGGTTTCTCGATTCAGGAAATCGCCGATCGGCAGCACGTCTCCCGCCGGATTTTAGAGGCGCGCTTCCGCGCTCAGACCGGCCGCTCGAGTCTCGACGAGATCCAGGAGGTCCGCTTGGCGTATATCTGCTCGCTGCTGCGCCGTTCCGAGAATACCATCGCCGATATTGTCAAAATGTGCGGATTCACCAGCCAGTGCTATCTGGCCCAATTCTTTAAGAAAAAGACGGGAAAGACGATGAGCGACTACCGCCGCGAAGTGCTCGGCGACGATTACCTCGCCTAAGCCCCCCCCTTGCGCGCGGGCTCTTCTTTTTTCCCCGCCGCGGCGCGGGAAAAGCTTGTCTTGCCGTCGGACGGTGTGTTATACTTTTCTCTGCCGTCCGGCAAAACCTAGGCGGCAATGATCGGCGGTACCTTAAACCCTTTTGACCTGCAGGAGTAATCTATGTCCGCACCTGAAGTCACCCAAGCCGCACCGAAAAAACGTCTCGTCTCGCTCGACGCGATGCGCGGCGCCAATATGTTCTTTATCATGGGCGGATCGGGCTTAATCGCCCTGATCATGACCACCTTCTGGCCCGACGCCCCCTGGGCCCAATGGATCGCCGGCCAGATGGACCACGTCGATTGGCACGGTTTCGCGCACCACGACTCGATCTTCCCGACCTTCCTCTTCATCGCCGGCTGCGCCTTCCCCTTCTCCTACGCCAGTCAGGTCGCCCGCGGCCGCTCGAAAGCGCGCATCACGGCAAAGGTGATCCTCCGCGGATTGATCCTGGTACTGCTGGGGATCCTCTACAACAACGGAATCCACTTCGATTTCGCGCACTTCCGCTACGCCTCGGTCCTTGGCCATATCGGCCTGGGATGGATGTTCGCCGCGCTGCTGTATCTGGCTTTCGGCGGTGAGAAGGGGGCCGGCGCCCGATGGTTTGTCCTGTTTCTCATCCTGATCGGTTACTGGATGATGCTGCGCTTCATTCCGGTTCCCGGCCAGGAAGGGGTCGACCCCTACTCGATGGCGGGGTGCCTGGTCAGCTACGTCGATCAGAAGTTCCTCCCCGGGGTACTCCATCAGGGGATCTTTGACCCGGAGGGGATTCTCTCGACCATCCCGGCGGTCGCCACGGCGCTGCTGGGTATCTTCACCGGCGAGTGGCTGCGCAGGAACGGGACCGATCAGGACGGATGGAATAAATTCGTTAAACTCGTGGTCTTCGGCGCCGTTTTTGTCATCCTCGGCCTGGTTTGGGACAAAACCTTCCCGATCAACAAGAAGCTCTGGACCAGCTCGTTCGTCTGCTTCGTCGCCGGCTGCGATATGATCGTCCTGGCCATCTTCTACGCCATTATCGATGTGGTCGGCTTGCGCCGCTGGGCGTTCCCCTTTGTCGTGATCGGCATGAACTCGATCACCATCTACCTGGCGCAGCAGTTTATCAACTTCAGTTACACCCGCGATTACTTCTTCAAGAGCGTCATCGCGCTGGCCAGCGAGAAATGGCAGCCGATCCTCACCTCCTGCGCGGGCATCTTCGTGCTGTGGTTCTTCCTCTATATGCTGTACCGCTACAAGGCGTTCTTCAAGGTCTGATCCTTTTAGTCAGCGCGTGTAAAAAAAAGCGGAAAGGTGACTTTCCGCTTTTTTTATTCCCGTTGTCTTCGCTTGGGGGCTTTACTCCTGTTCGGCCACCAGCGCCGCGCCGGGCGCGGCGGGGGAATTCATCGCCACCGGAAGAGAACCGCTTCGGCGGGTCGACTCGGCGGGGACACCGGTATTATTTTCCTGCGCCGGGGTAATTCTCCGAAGCGCGTCGCCGTCAAGACCGCCGGTCAGCTGCTCGACCGGACGCAGCTGGTTCATTCCGGCCAGCTCATCCTGAGTGACCACCTGCAGCCGCGCGCGGGAGGAGAGCAGTTCGCTGTTGATCTTCCCCGGATCGATCCAGCGGCCCCGCTCGTCGATCTCGAACAGCCCCATCTGCAGCAGCAGCGCCATTCTCTGAACCTGGTACTCCAGCCATGTCGTCATAAAGGTGTTCTGGCTGTTGAGCAGCGTATTGAGCGCCTCGACCAAGTCGCGCGCCGAGGTATCGCCGACCGACCGGCTGGCGCTGGTGGCGGGTTTCGACAGCTTCAGCTGCGCCTGGTGAACCTGAATGACCGCGACCCGGACCGACTCGCGTTTGAGCTCCAGGTCGAGCTGATTGCGGTGAATCTCGCGCAGCGTGCGGCGCAGCTGCATTTTGACATTATCGACATAGGTGTAGTACGAACGGCGCGCCTGGTCGTAAGAAATCAGCGCCCGGCGGTAGCTGTTGCGCTCCAGCAGCCGGGTCAGCGGCGCGTCGAACTCGACCGAGGCGTTCATACTGGCCCCCTTCGCGCTGAAGTTCACCGGGTTCTCCCCTTCGCTGCGGATATTGCCCGAGATACTGACACTTAAGTCCCCTTTGAGCTGATTGGCGACGATCTCGATATTGCGCCAGGTATCGACCAGTTCGCTGCGGGCGTTCATCCAGTCGAATCGGTTCTCGCGGGCCATTTCGATCGCCTCGGCCGGGTCGATATCGACATCCGACAGCTCCACGGTCTCGAGCCGAATCCGGGTCTGAACCAGCCGGAAGGTCGTCATCTTCTCGGCCAGGGCCGACAGACAGTTGCTCACCCAGTAGCGGTACGGCTCGCGGATATCATAAGACTTCCCTCGGGTGGTGTCCTCCCGGGTGACACGGCCGACCCGCAGCGCGTCGTCGGTCACCTCCTCGGAGAGGTTGTCCTGGTCGAAGATATCTTCCATCCGGAGCTTATTGATCAGATCGACCGTATCGACGTCGAACGGGGAGGCGTTGGGATTCTCCCGCGTTTCGACGATCATCCGCGCCAGTTCCTGGGGCGAATAGCGCCCGATGGTCAGGTCGATCAGCCGGAACAGATCCCCGATCTCCTCCTTCACGTCGTAGTAGTCCGACTGAATCCGCGCGATTCGATCCTTCAGAACCTCGGCGTCGCAAATCGAGCTGTCGACCTCGGGGAGCTCCTCGGCAAGGCGTTTCCTGAGCGACTCCATCGCCGAGACGCGGCCCGGGATCGAATCCTCCAATCGCTTGAAATCCTCGGCGATCTCTTGATCTCCCACCTCGAGCCCCTTATGGAATTCCTTGATCTGCCCCATCACGTCATCCGGAACCGGCATCTCGCGGTTGTGCAGGATTTTAATCTGGTCGTTGAGCCGATCGTAGAGGTCGGTCATCGTCGGCGACATCAAGGTGAATTGATCGAGCAGACTGTCTTGGATCGTGACCTGCGCCACATCGGGAGGCAGCCCGATCGAGATCAGATAGCTGTCGATATTGCTTTCGTAGTTGTATTTCAAGCTCATCAGGGTACTTTGTCCGCTGAGGAACTGCGAGCGGACCTGCTCGACCTGGAGACTGTTGCTCAGTTTCCCCGCCTTGAAATATTCCTCGTACTGATCGAGGTTCTCGCGCAGCGACTGCACCTGCGACTGCTGGTTGCGGATCTGAACCTGACTGGAAAGAAGGCCGTAGTACCCGCCGCGCGACACGCTCGAGATATTCCTCGAGGGGTACCCCCCGGCCGACGGCGCGCTGACGGCGTACGATCCGGTGAGGACGCCGACGTAGAACCCCTGCTGGTAGAACGCCAGCTGCCGAACGTTGGCCAGAAGCCGGCGTTCCGACTTGGTCAGGTTCTCCAGAACGATCTGCCGGCCGGCGTTGCGCAGAAGCGGCTGGGTAATGCTGTAGCCGAGGGACGTGATCGGATTGAACGACTGTTCACCGTTGGGCCCGAAGGTCCAGACCATCGTGTTGGCGATGCCGACGACAATATCGGCGCCGGTCGCCAGGTGACGCCTGACAGCCGCGTTGCTGCCGATATCGTTGGTGAGCGTCGAGACCGAATCTTTCCGGAAACCTCCGTAGTTGTTGTACAGCAGCGACTCGCCGCCGTAGAATTTTGTATCGAAAGCAAAGCGTTCCGCCGTCACTTCGAGCGCGGACAGATAGACATTTTCCAGCGCCGTGCGGTAGGCGGGGGAATGGAGAAGTGCCAGATCGAAGATCGTATCCTGATCGAGGACGACCTTCCCCTCGCTGTTGACCGGCAGCGAGGCGTACCAGTTCGGGTTTTCGACCGTATCGGTAAAGCCGTTGTTGTTCCACTTGGCGCTCCCCCTCTTGCCGTCGACACACTCCATCAGCCGATGTGCCAGCGGATCGTCGACCGGCTGCGGCAGCAGGTCTTTATCGTAGACATTGGCGTAGCGGGAGCAGCCGCTCTCTTGGAGGGTGAAATCGTTCATCTCCCAGAGGCGGTCGGGTTCGTCGACCGAATTGAGGAGGTTATAGACCTCGTTATCGGCCGCCATCCGGTATTTTTGCCGCGTGCATCCGGCCGAGGGGATCAGCGCCCCCAAGCCAAGCAGCGCGCAGACAAGCGGCCAAACGCGGCCGCGGCGCCGGCCGGCGCGTTTGAGCGGTGATTGTTCCGAACTTACCCGCAGTTCGAAGATCGGTTGTCCAAATCGATGAAAGGCCATAGTGTTTCCTCACGCGGTGAATTGTTCCCACCCGTTTTTTAAACGTCAGTGGGGTACAAGGGTGGCGAAGGCGAATCTTTCCACACGCCGCGCGAAACCCGCCAACGGGTGACCTGTCTTTGAGGAAACGGGATACCAAGGACAGACGGCGGGCCCGCCCAGACTACAGCGGGGCCGCGGCGTGTTAAAATGTATCGGTTGTTAGGATTGTTTGGGTTTATCGGTTTTTGAGGAATATTCGGATAAAAACAGCGAAAAGTCTCCCCATCCTCGTTTTTTTGACAGAGTGAATTGACAATCCGCACC